>JBEKQR010000010.1:0-26013 GCA_049519515.1 Candidatus Korobacteraceae bacterium | reverse complement strand
CGCACCGCCGAGGGTTTGGAAGAAGCGGTTGCCGAAGCCCTAAAGACCATCACCGCAGCCAACGCCTTAGCCTGGTTCGCCCACTGTGGCTATCGGATACAGCTACTGTGAAATCGCTCTAGTGTGCCCCAGAACGCTAAAAAAGGAAAGGGGCTTTAAGGTTAACTTCTCAAAAGTCAGCGGATCAGCCGTAACCATAACTAAAGTCGCGCCCCAATACAAACCCAGGACCCTGGACGGCGGCTGTTATATTCCCGCGGTCCAGGCACGGCTGGCGTAGTCGGTCATGCTCAGGAGCAGCAAGATAAGCAGCCAGACCACGCCGCCGATCAGCACGACCTGGGTCATCTTGTGCGAGTAGCGGATTTCCATGAAGAACAGGGCCACCAGGCTCGCCTTGATGACGGCGATGATGAGCGCAACCGCCACGCTCAAGGCGCCAAGGTTGAGCTGGGCGACGCCGACCGTGACGCCGGTGAGAACCAGCAGCGTGATCCAGATGGCGACGAACGTTTTGACGGAAGTGAGCGGTTCAGACATGCGATCCTCAAACGTGGTAGTGGCTGATCAGGTAGAGCAGCGGGAACAGGAAAATCCACACGATGTCCACGAAGTGCCAGTACAATCCGCCCATCTCGACCGGATTGTAGTACTCCGCGCCGTACTTGCCGCGGTAGGCGTAGTACATCAGAAACAGCACCATGCCGCAGCCGATGATCATGTGCAGGGCGTGCAGGCCGGTCATGACGAAATACAGGACAAAGAAAATCTCGGTGTGGCGCGGGTCGGAGCCTGCGAAGTGGAACGCCGGCCCGGGAAACTCCAGCTTCACCCAGTGCTCGTGATACTCCACGCCTTTCAGTCCAAGGAACACCAGCCCCAGCAGCATGGTGACCAGCAGAAACCCGATGAGCGCCTTGCGCCGGTTTATCTTGGCGGAATGCACCGCCAGCACCATGGTCAGAGAGCTGCAAATCAGGACGGCGGTATTGGTGGCTCCGATCCACAGGCTCATGTGCTCGCTGCCTTCCACGAAGGCGGTCGGATACAGGAAGCGGTAGATAAGGTAGGAGCAGAACAGGCCGCCGAAAAACATGATCTCGGTGATCAGGAAGATCCACATGCCAAAGGAGGCAGTTTCGCGCTGCTGCTCCATGCTGGCGAAGTGGTGCCGGAGTTCGTGCGTGGCCGTCTGGTGACCGGTGTGCGGAACGGTTGTCTGGTTAGCTTGCAACCGGAACCTCCTCGCGCTTATTCAGCTCGTCGTAGTTGTAAGCCTCCCAGGTAACGATCGGGGTGACCTCGAAGTTATAAGTCGGCGGCGGCGAAGGCGCCATCCACTCCAGCCCAGCCGCGTTCCACGGATTGGGTCCGGCATCCTGCCCGTAGCGCAGAGACCAGACAAAGTAGATCATCGGCAGCACGTAACCCACGGCCAGCACCGAGGCGCCGGCGGTGGAGAGCACGTTGAGCACCTGGAATTCCGGCGGGTAAGCGTGGTAACGGCGCGGCATTCCCATGTACCCCAGCAGGAACTGCGGAAAGAAGGTGAGATTGAAGCCGACGAAAACAAACAGCGCCGAAAGCTTCGCCCACGCCTCCGGGTACAGCTTGCCGGTCATCTTCGGCCACCAGAAGTGCAGCCCGCCCATGTAGGCCATCACCATGCCCCCGACCATGATGTAGTGGAAGTGGGCGATGATGAAGTAGGTGTCGTGCACGTGCACGTCGAGCCCGAGGGAAGCCAGAAACAGTCCGGTCAGCCCGCCCATGGTGAACAGCCCGATGAAGCCGAAGACGTAAAGCATCGGCGTATCGAAGCGGATCGAGCCCTTGTACATGGTCGCGGTCCAGTTGAATACCTTGATGGCCGACGGAATCGCCACCAGGAAGCTCAGGATCGAGAAGACCATGGCCGCATAGAGCGAGATGCCGGCCACGAACATGTGGTGTGCCCACACCAGGAACCCGAGCACGGCGATGGCAATGCTGGCCAGGGCTACAAACTTATAGCCGAAGACGCGCTTGCGCGAGAAACAGGTGACGACCTCGCTGATCACGCCCATGCCCGGCAGGATCATGAGGTAAACCGCCGGGTGCGAGTAAAACCAGAACAGGTGCTGGAAGAGCACCGGGTCGCCGCCCAACTGCGGATTGAAGACGCCGAGATTGAATACCCGCTCCAGCACCACCAGCAGCAGGGTGATGGCGAGCACGGGCGTGCCCAGAACCATGATCACGGCCGTCGCGTAATTGGACCAGAGAAACAGCGGCAGGCGCGTCCAGGTCATTCCCGGGGCGCGCATGCGGTGGATGGTTACGATGAAATTCAAGCCGGTAAAGATCGAGGAGAAGCCGGCAATGAACACCGCCAGCCCGCCGGTCACGACATGCGTATTCAGGAAAGACGTGCTCAGCGGCGTATAGAAAGTCCAGCCGGTATCGATTCCGCCGGTGACCATGCAGTAGATCCACAAGGTGCCAGCCGCAATATACAGATACCAGCTCAGCAGGTTGATGCGCGGAAATGCCAGGTCCTTCGCCCCAATCATCAGCGGCACCAGGAAATTGCCCAGCACCGCCGGGACCGAGGGAATCAGGAAAAAGAACACCATGGTGATGCCGTGCATGGTGAACATCTTGTTGTAAGTGTCAGCCTGCAACAGGTCGCCGGCGGGCGTCAGCAACTCCAGGCGGATCAGCATGGCGTAGAAGCCGCCAATGAAGAACATCGCCGTGATCGAGATCAGGTACAGGATGGCGATGCGCTTGTGGTCGGTGGTGAGCAGCCACGACTTGATGCCGTAGTCGGCGTTCAAGTAGTTCGTGTGTTCAACAGGTTGTACGGCAGTTGCCATGTTCCTCTACTCCAGCAGGGCCACGTTATTTTCCGCTCGGCGTCGGGGTCCCCGGCGAACGCCGTTGTTGCGTTTGCTGGGGTATTGTTGCGTCCGACCTCTCTGCCTGCGGGCTGACCGGATAGACGCCCGTGGGCTCCGTCATGCTCGGCGGCGGATGCTGCCCGCTGCCCAGGCTCTTGATGTAGGCCACCAGGGAGATCACTTCGTCTTCGCTGACCTGCCCCTGGAAGTTGGGCATGATGTTCTTGAAACCGGAGGCGATCTTCGCCCCCGGGAAGAGAATCGATTCGCGAATGTAGGACTCGTCGGCGATCACGGTGCGGCCATCGTCCAGGAGCACCGGTTTGCCATACAGCCCGACCAGGTTCGGACCGCGTCCCTGGTAATCGGAGCGGTGGCACATGCTGCAGCCGTATTGCTGGAAGTTCTTTTCCCCGGCAGCGGCCAGCGAGCCTTCGGCGCCCTGCGAGGCCCATTGCTCATAGGCCGCCGGTTCCATCACCACCACATCGCCAATCATTCCCGAGTGCTGCGTGCCGCAGTACTGGGCGCAGAACAGGTGATAGCTTCCCGGCTTGTCGGCGGCGAACCAGATCGAGGTATAGCGCCCGGGAATGACGTCCGCCTTGACGCGGAATGCGGGGACGAAGAAGTCGTGAATCACGTCCTGCGAGGTCATGATCAGGCGCACCGGCCGCCCCACGGGAACGTGCAGCTGGTTTATCTCCCGCTGCCCTCCGGTGTGCTGGATCTTCCACATCCATTGCTTGCCGACGACGTAAATTTCCAGGGCGTCGCGCGGCGGGCGCGATTCGGTGAAATAGATGACCGCCGCCCAGACGAAGATGACCATGGCAATGCCGGTCGGAATCAGCGTCCAGGTCAGTTCCAGGGCGTTCGAGCCCTCGATCTGCTGGGCCACCGGATGGCGCTTCCGCCGATAGCGCAGGGCAAAAACGCAAATCAGAACGGCAATCAGAACGGTGAAGAAGACAGTCAGGCCGACCAGGAAAAAGTAGAGCGCGTCCACTTTGTGGGCGATGGTTGACGCCGTCGGCGGAAACAATGGAAAGTTCGACCACATGATTGCTTAAGCCCGTCCTGTCTCTGACTTTCTGCCGCGGTTTTTGTCACGGCGGAACATCACTGCTATGAATCCGCCGAGCACCAGCACGGTGACGCCGCCTGCCAGCCGCACAATATTCATCACCACCGCCCCGTACTTGCCCGAGCGCGGATCGTAGTGATAGCAGAACAGCAGCACCTTGTCGACGACAGTGCCGATGTGGTTCTGCGAAGCCTCGATGATTCCCAGGCGCATGTCGCGGGCCGAGTACTCGATGCCGTAGTAGTACTGCGAGATCTTGCCCTCCGGGGTGACCAGCACGATGCCGGCGGCGTGCGCAAACTGGTCGAGCTTGGCGTCGTAGTGGTAATGCCAGCCGATGGCATCGGCCAGGGCGTCGATCTGCGGCTTCTGGCCGGTCAGGAAATGCCAGCCGCCGGCGGCTTCAGGGCGGCCGAGCCGCTCGATGAATGTTTTCTTCTTGGCCGCCGCCAGCTCGGGCTTCTCGCGCGGATCGATGCTCACGGTGACGACCTCGTATTCTTTGCCGGGGGTGAACTTCAGCGCCTTGAAGGCTGACGCCATTCCCTGCATGACTTCACCGCACAGCATCGGGCAGTCGTAATAAACCATCGAGACGATTACCGGACGACCCGGGTGGAAGTAGTCGCCCAGTCTCACCGTCCGTCCCTGCTCGTCCGTGAATTGCAGATCCAGCGGCACCTGTTCGTTCAGGCGCTGATCGATCCCGATATTGCTGAGGGCCGGCGGCAGGTTGCCCTTCACCGTCGGCTGTCCCGCCAGCGGCTGCCCCATCTGTCCGAACAGAAAGCCGGCGCTGAACAGCAGCCCTGCCAGGGCTGCGAATACTTTCTTTCGTGCGCTACAAATCACGGCTCTTCTCCATCACTTCTTCGGTTGCGGCACGTAATCCGGTATGCCGGGCGCGCTCCCGGTCACCGTGTGCGGCTGCTCGGGCCGCACCCCGGGGAGAGGCGCTTCCTTCTCCCGCGCTGAGGGTTCGGTGTCATAGCCTGCCGGCTCCCCCGGAATGGAGCCGGCGTCACCGGCCTTCTGGATTTCATTCAGCGCCACGTTGCCGGACTGCGTCTGGTCCATCGGCGCCATGGGCTGCGGTTGTGATGCCGGCCGCGCCGGCAGCCCGCGCTGGGCAATAATCCGCATTGCCAGCTCGATCGGAATGTGTACGGCGCCGCTTTGATCCTGCCACGGGGCGGCATTCAGAAGCTGGTCTTCCTGCCAGAGGAAGCGGCTCATGTCGGTCTCGTCGCTGATTTGCAAACGCGGCTCGGGAAAGCGGTCCAGGTTCACCGAGGGCGTGTTCTGCAAGGTGCTCTCCGGCGGCGCCGAGCGCTTCGGCGCCAGCGGCGAGACCTCCGGCTGTTGCTGCTCGTTTACCTTCATGAACCCCTCGTACACGCCCCAGATCACCAGGTGTATGGCCGCGCCGCAGAGGAACAGAATGACGAAGAACAGAATTATGTTGCGCGCGCCCAGGTCGCGCTTCTCGAACGAGACCTCGGGATTGCGAAGGCGCTCTTCGTTCGGCTCGTGCTGGTTCGGGTCAGTGTGCATGACTGCTCTCCCAGAGCCTTGGCAGTTGCGGTTCGTTTCTCACCAGCAGCGGCCGCCTGCTCATGTTCCAGGCGAAGAAAGCGAACCAGAATCCGAACAGCGCCATCGGCACCACGATGTAGGTCCAATGCAGGTAAATGTGCTCGTGATGGGGGCCCGGCATCGGGTTGGGCGCCACCAGCCAGTAAATCTCGACGCAGCGCATGGCCAGCAGTAGCAGGGCGACGGGAACGAGTTTGCGGGCATTGCGCTTGAGGTTGCGTGAAAGTAGCAGCAGGAACGGCAGCGCGAACTGCAGGAAGGCCAGCATCAGCGCCGGCACCTGCCAGCCATCCTTGATGCGCGCCAGGTACCACGCGATCTCCTCCGGCAGGTTCCCTTCCCAGATGATCAGCCACTGCGAGAACGAGAAGTAGGCCCACACCATGGTGAGCGCCAGCGTCAGTTTTCCCAGATCCTGCAAGCGGTCGGGGCGCACGACCTCGTTGAGCGGAGGAAAATGCGCCAGCAACGCGACCAGGCAGATGGTAAGCGCGATGGTCGAGAGCCCGTGCTGGGCGATGAAGATCAGCCCATACATGGTCGAAAACCAGTGCGGGTCCAGCGACATCACCCAGTCGGTGGCGGCGAAATTGACGCTGAAGCCGTAAAGCACCAGCCCCGGTCCGGAAACCGCTTTCATGAAACGCCACACGCCGGGAGAGCCGTCGGTATCCTGCCGCGCCGACCAGCGCGTAAGCAGGTAAACAATCACGTTCCACAGCGCGAAATAGATGACCGCGCGCAAAATCCAGGTCGGGGTGTTGAGATAGAACTGCTTGGCCCGCAGAACCTTGTCCGGCGTAACCATCTCCTGGTGCGTCCACAGGTAAAGATGGCGCATGCCGATGCCGATCGGCAGGAACATCACGGTAACCAGCGGCAGGGTCTTGGCGGCCGCTTCGAATATGCGCCGGCTGATCATCCACCAGTTGCCGCCGGTAAGGTGTCCGGTCATGAGCCAGGCCAGGGCGCCAAGGGTGAAGCCGAGGCACAGCATGAAGCCCATGAGGTAGGCGCGCAGAAACTCATCGGGCGAGACAAAGGCGCCGATGATGGACAGAATGCCGGCCACCACTCCCACGGCCAGGGCGCGCTTGCGCCAGCGGGCAAGCGGAGCCGCCGGGGGAGCAAGATCTCGCGTGGAAACGTCGGCTGCGGCTGTCATTCGTTCTTCCCTTCGCGCTGTATGTCTCCGCCGCCCTCGCCGTGTGTCGCGTTGGGGCTAATCAGCGGCGGCGGCCAGTTGGTATTGATCTGCGGCGGGTGCGCGGCGATCATCATCCCCGGCGGAACGTCGGAGCGGGTGGCATTCTGGCTGAGCTGCAGGGCACGGATGTAAGCGGCGATGGCCCAGCGATCGCGTTCCGAAACTTGCGCCGAGTAGTCAGCCATGGCGCCGTACCCGCTCGTCATAACGTGAAAGAAATGGCCGATGGGAGCCTTGCGCAGGCGATCGATGTGATACGACGGCGGGCGCTTAAAGCCCCGCTGCACGATCATTCCGTTGCCGTCGCCCAACTGCGAGTGGCAGGGCGAGCAATAGATGTTGAAGCGCTCGCGCCCGCGTTCCAGCACGCTCGGCGTGACCGCGAACGGCATCACGTCGCCTTCCTTGCCGTTGACCATCCCGGAATGGAAATAGGTGTCGGCGTCGAGCTGGCCGCGGGCCACCGTGCCCCCTATGAGCGGGCGCGAGGAGCGCTTGTCGGCATAGAAATCGTTTTCCCGCAGCGGCTTGAACTTTGGCTGGTCATGCATGTCGAGCCGGCAGCCGGCCAGCAGCACGGCCGCCGAGGCAAACGCGCCTGCCAGTAGCATTTTTTTACGGAGACCGGGGTCCCCAGAGCGCCCGATTTTGGCGGGCTGGGGCGGAAGATCGAAGACGGATTTCATGCCTACTCCGAGACCTCCGCGATATCGACGGTGTTGAAGCCGGCCAGGAATTGCCGCACTCCCTCGGGATCAAACTGCGGGTCGGCAGCCTCTATGCACAGGAAAAAACGGTCGCGTGTCACCGAGCTGAAGCGCGGGTTGTTGAAGACCGGATGATACGGCGCAGGCAGTCCATTGAGCCCCAGCATGCCGATGGCGGCCGAGAGCCCGCCGAACAGGATGGTCATCTCGAAGGTCACGATGATGAATGCCGGCCAGGAATGGAATGGCCGCCCGCCGATATTCAGCGGATAACTGATGTTGTTGATCCAGTACTGCAGCAGATATCCCGAGAGCCCGCCCAAAATGCCGCCGACAAGGCATACGAGAGGAACCCTGGTCTGATGGAAGCCGATTACCTCGGCCAGTTCCTCAATAGGATATGGGGTATAGGCGTCGATGTTGCGGTAGCCGGCCGCATAGGTTGCCCTTGCCGCCTTCATCAGGTCGGTCGGGTTATCGAACTCGGCCATCAACCCGTAAAGAGGCGCTTCAGTCATGCGCGGCCACCTCCTCTTTCAGGGCCGACTCGGGCAGCAGCGACTTGACTTCGAAGATCGGGATCATGGGCATCAAGCGGATGAAAATGAACATGGAGACGAAGAAGAACCCTATGGTTCCGAAGAACGTGGCGTAGTCCCAGCGGGTGGGCAGGTAAACGCCCCACGAGGACGGCAGGAAGTCGTGCGAGAGGCTGACGATGACGATCACGAAGCGCTCCAGCCACATGCCCCACAGCACGTCCAGCGAGACCAGGAACAGCAGGATGGTGTTGGTGCGCACCTTCTTGATCCACAACACTTGCGGGATTAGAAGATTGCAGGCAATCAGCGCCCAGTAGAAGCCGCCGTAGTGGCCGAACCAGCGGTTCAGCGACTGGGCCCGCTCGAATGGATCGCCGCTGTAGAAGGCGTAAAAGGCCTCCATCGCGTAGCCGTAAGCAACGATCAATCCCGTAGCCAGCATGATCTTGGCGGAATTGTCGATATGCCGCATGGTGATCATGTCCTTCAGTCCGTAAAAGCGGCGGATGGGAATCGCCAGGACGAGCACCATGGCAAAGCCGGAGTAGATGGCGCCGGCCACGAAGTACGGCGGGAAGATGGTGGTGTGCCAGCCGGGAAGGATGGAGACCGCGAAATCGAAGCTCACCACCGTGTGCACGGAGAGCACCAGCGGCGTTGCCAATCCTGCCAGCAGCAGATAAGCGGTCTCGTAGCGCTTCCAGTGGCGCACCGAACCGCGCCAGCCCATGGCCAGAATGCCGAACATGCGCTTGGTCCAAAGACTCTTGGCCTTGTCGCGCATGGTCCCCAGGTCGGGAATCAGCCCGACAAACCAGAACACAAACGAGATGGTGCCGTAAGTCGAAACGGCGAAGACGTCCCACACCAGCGGGCTGCGGAACTGCGGCCACACGCCCATGGTGTTGGGATAGGGAAACAGCCAGTAGGCCAGCCACGGGCGGCCCAGGTGGAAGACCGGGAACATGCCGGCGCAGGCCACCGCGAACAGCGTCATGGCTTCGGCGAAGCGGTTGATGGAGTTGCGCCAGCTCTGCTTGAGCAGCAGCAGAATGGCCGAAATCAGCGTGCCGGCGTGGCCGATGCCGATCCACCAGACGAAGTTGACGATGGCGAAGCCCCAGGCGGTGGGAATGGCGATTCCCCAAATGCCGACGCCGCGGAAAAACAGGTAGCTCGCCGCGAATACCAGCACCATGACGAGGGAGCCGAACGCCGCTACCCCCAGCGACCAGCCCAGGGTAAACGGGCGCCGCAGCACAATGTCGCCGATCTTGTCGGTGACGCTGCCAAACGAGTGCCCCGGGGTCAGAACCGGTGGCTGGTCTGGCAGCAGCCGTTCCTCGGCGATCGTGGTTTCTTCAGGACCTTGTTGCATGCTTACCTAAGCTCCCTCACCGGATCCGTCGGGGCCCCCAACAGACGCCGAATTTGCGTCTGTTGCGGTGCGGATGTCAGGGTTGGTGTTCAGCACGGCGGCGAGGTAGGTCGTCCGCGGGCGCGTATTCAGGTTTTCCAGCAGGCCGTAGTTGCGTTCATCGGCCTTCAGCTTGGCGACACGGCTGTTCGGGTCGTTCATATCGCCGAAGATGATCGCGTCCGCCGGACACGCCTGCTGGCAGGCGGGCATGATTTCACCGTCGCGAATATTGCGGCCTTCTTCCTCGGCCCGGATGCGTCCGTGGGTGATGCGCTGGACGCAGTAGGTGCACTTTTCCATGACCCCGCGGCTGCGCACGGTGACATCGGGGTTGTGCAGGAACTTGAACTGCGCGGTGTCGTAGTCGGAGTACAGAAAGAAGTTGAACCGCCGCACCTTGTAGGGGCAGTTGTTGGAGCAGTAGCGGGTGCCCACGCAGCGGTTGTAGATCATGTCGTTGAGGCCTTCCGTGCTGTGGACGGTTGCGCCCACCGGGCAAACCACCTCGCAGGGCGCGTTTTCGCATTGCTGGCACGGCACCGGCTGGTAATAAGTCCTGGGGTTGGCCGGCGAGCCTTCGAAGTAGTTGTCGATGCGCAGCCAATGCATGTGGCGTCCGCGCTTGACCTCGAGACGGCCGACCACGGGAATATTGTTTTCGGCAACGCAGGCCACCACGCAGGCGTTGCAGCCGATGCAGGAATTCAGATCGATGACCATGCCCCACTTGTTGACCTTGCTGTAGTCGTAGGGCTTGTAGAGGGTCAACCCCGGGGCCGGGGCCTCTTCCATTTCGTGGGCGAAGCCGGGGTTTTTGAGAAAGTCCTCCAGGCTGGCGGCCCGCGCCAGCGGACGTCCTTCCATTACCTGACGTCCCTGGGTTGAAGCCAGGCCGTGGTGCTGGCCGGTTTTCGTCAGCTTCGCTCCGGTGGCAAACCATGGGGCGGCGCTGGCCCGCAGTTTGTAGGCGTTGAATCCGACTCCGGAGCCGACGCGGCCACAGCTTTCCCGGCCGTAGCCAAGAGAAACCGTCACCGAATCGTCGGGATGCCCGGGTGTGAGCCAGACCCCGCCCCGCATCTTCCTGCCGCCGGCCTCCAGCTCGATCAGGTCGTCGGCCTTGATGCCGAGCTTCTTGCCGGTATTGACGCTCATCATGACCGCGTTGTCCCAGGTGATCTGGGTGATGGGCTTGGGCAGCTCCTGCAGCCAGCCGTTATTGGCAAAGCGGCCGTCGTAGATGCTCGGGTCGTAGCGGAACATGATCTCCAGGCCGCCCGCGGCCGGTGCAGGCCCAGCCGCCGGCTGAGCTTGCGGAACCGCCCCCGCTCGCGCCGACACCTGCTTGGGAGCCGACGCCGTATTGGCCACGAAGCCATCGTGCAGCGACTTGCGCCAGAAGCCGGCAAAGTCAGCGCCCTTGTACTGCGCCTGCCAGTATTTCTGCACGATTTCGTAGGAATTCGCGTCGGACTGGTCCAGCAGGGCGGCGATAAGCTCGTGCTCCGAGCGCCCGCCGTAGAGGGGAGCGATGAGCGGCTGGATAAGGCTGATGGTGCCGTCGAACGAGCGGCAGTCGCCCCATTGCTCCAGGTAGTGGGTGGCGTTGATGTGCCAGTGGCAGAGGCGCGCTGTCTCGTCCTGGTAGAGGCCGTGGTGAATGCGCAGGCCGACCTTCTGCATGGCACCGGAGAAGTTCAGATCGGCGGGCGCGTCGTAGAGCGGGTTGACGCCGATGAGGAACAGCATGTCAACCTTGCCGCCCCACATCTCGTCCACCAATTGGCGCAGCGAATCCTGCTTGTTGACCGCGTGCGATTCCACCCAGTCGGTATAGAAGACCGTCTGCCCCACGTTTCCCAGCGCTTTGTTCATCGCATGCGCCAGCATGTGCACCGACGGAGGCTGGTTCTCGCCGGCGACCACGATTGAACGTCCGCGGTTGGCCTGCAATTCCTTGATTACGGCAGCGGCGAACTTCCGCTGTTCGAGCGGAAACTGCTGTCCGCCCGTGCCGCCCAACTGCGCTGCCAGCCCGCGGGCAAAGCTCTCGATTTCGCTGGCCCGCATCGGCAGGCGATGGTCGGCTTTACCGCCGGTGTTGGTCGGCGTGCTCTCGACCATGTAGAAGCGCAGCATCTCCTGGCGCAGGGCCGGGCGGCGCCGGGCGGCGAATTGCCTGGCATTACGATGAAATCCCGGGAAGCCACCGGAGAGAAAGTCGCCGTCCAGCGAGAGCACGACCTTGGCCTTCTCGAAATTGAATTGCGTCTCGAGCGGCTGGCCGAAGCTAGCCTGGGCGGCGGCCATGGCGTTGTCATTGTTGACCGGCGCCCACTGGTACCGCTTGGCCTGGGGGAAGACCTTCAGCACCTGTTCGATTTGGCCGGTGAAGGTGGGCGAGCTAGTGGGCGCTGTGAGCAGGCGAATGCCGGCGCCGCCAAGCGCCTTCTGCGCCGTCAGCGGCCCGCGCATGGCATTGACGAACCTGCCCCAAACGGTGGGATCGCCGAGATAAGTCACCGTCTGCGAGCGGTCGGGGTCATAGAGCCCAAGCACGCTGGCCTGCATGAATGGGTCCGTCCCGCCAAGGGTGGCCGGGTGCTGCGGGTTGCCCTCGATCTTGGTGGGACGCCCTTCGTGGCTTTCTACCAGCACGGGATAGCCGTATGCTCCAAGCGGCATGGTGGTGGCAAAGAACAGCGGCTTGCCGAGCACAAGATTGCTCGGTTGCTGCACGTAAGGAACGATGGGCTCCAGCGGCTGCCGGGTGCAGGCGCTCAAGCCGGCCAGCGCCAGCGAGGCGCCCATGATCTTCAGGAAGTTGCGGCGCGAGGGCGCGTCGGTCCATTCCGAGGCGTGGCGCGGAAACTCGCGGTGCAACATTTCCTCGAATTCCGGCGTGTTGGCCAGCTCTTCCAGGCTGCGCCAATACTGCGGACCGCGCGCCTCGGACAGCTTTCCCCGCGCCGTTTCCAGGTCCAGCTTGTTCCTTTTGCCGGGACAAACGTCTTTGGCTGGATTCGGGGTCTTCTTAGGCTCTTTTTCCATCTCTATCTATTTGCCGTCCAGACTTTCTGTTTGCTGCGCTTGCGGCGAGGCTGCGCCTGCGCCGGCTTCTACCGGTGGCAGGTATTGCAACTGGTAATGTCGCGTTCGCTGCGCAGGTGGTACTGCCTCACCAGATAGAGGCCCAGGGACTGCTGATCGGTAAACGTCTTGCCATCGGGCAAGACCACCGGCTTGAGCTTTGTCGGCTGCTGGTAGGTCATGTTGAAGACCTGGTCCATCGTGCTCTTGGGATCGCCAGCGCGCGCCATGACTTGATGCGGCCGGATGTGCTCCGCCGGGTTGCGGTGGCAATCAAGACAGGCTTCCATCTGCCAGGTCTGCTGGTTGTACATCAGCGGCATCTTGTCCACCGGCCCGTGGCACTCGTTGCAGCCAACCCCTTTGTTGATGTGAATGCTGTGATCGAAATAGACGAAATCCGGGAGGTCGTTGGCCCGCGTCCACACCAGCGAGCGGCCCGAGCGGTAGCTCTCACGAACGGGCTCCAGAATGGGCGCGCTGGTCCACATCTGCGAGTGGCAGTTCATGCAAGTCTTGGTGGGAGGAATGCCGGCGAAGCCGGAAACCTCGACCGAGGTGTGGCAGTAACGGCAGTCGATGCCCAGCCCGGAGTAGTGATGCTGATGGCTGAATGGCACCGGTTGCATGCGGTTGACGCCGGCGTAGGTGAAGTACGGCGAACGCTGCATTTCCAGCGCCGCCCACAACAGCCCGGCAATCAGGAAAACCCCGCCGAAAAGCGAAACGCGAGCGATGGTGTTGGCGCTGCGATGAAAGATCTGGGCCATGAATTGCGCTTATCCGCTGTGAATTGCCGCTTGAGGCTTCCACCCCAGCAAGCCAAAAGCTGGCGAGCTGGGGGCCCCGGGGTGGATGCTCCACGATGACATGTCCCAGCAATCGCCAAGACGGCGTTTGCTGGGGACGCCACCTTTGGATCTGATGGGGTTACGCGTTCGTCCAGAACGCATCCGGAGAGCCCTTGGTCTATTTGTCCGAGGAGCGGTCTCGCTTGTCTCCAAAACTCCGCCCCGCTTGGCCGTACTCATTCGCGAGCCTGCTTTCGCCTGGGGGTGGAAGGCTACTCATACAGGGAGCGTCAGTGAGACCAACATTGAACAGATGCGCCAGCTACTTACCTCCGTTGTATTGATCTCGAAATCGGCGCAGCGATTCAGAAATCTTGTTCCCGTTTTGGTACGGGAGGGTAAATTTTCCACAGACAGCGCACCAGCTCGTGTGCGAACCCGGGGGAAAGTATCGTTTTGCGACAAATGCTGGCTATTTCAGATTGAAGATTTCAGATTGCAGATTGATTGGGCGCACTGGTGGCCTCACTTCCAGGAGCACCGGGGCGTCGTAGTGGAGCTACGGTGGGATGGCAAAGTCGATCAATCTTAAATCTGCAATCTTCAATCTGAAATCACAGCAGCTTGCCCGCCAGGCCCACCACGGCGGCGCCAAGAATGACCCAGACGGTCGCCCGTCCGGTCAAGACCAGGAAGAAAAAGCTTCCGATGGCGATCACCAGCGGCAGGATTCCGGTGAGCGCGTCGCGCGCCAGCGGCACCGTAGAGGTCAGAATCAGCCCTCCGCCGGCCAGGGTGACGGCGCGTATGGCGCTCTTCACCTCCGGTCTTTCCGCCCGGCGGCCAAGGAAGCGCAACAGGGGAATGATCAGGAAAGCCGGCGTGATCACCGCCAGCAGGGCGGCGCAGCCTCCCGGCACGCCGCCGACAAAGTAGCCCACGCTTACTATGTAAAGGCCGTTCGGCCCCGGCGTTGTTCTCCCGGCGGCTATGGCCGCATTCAACTGCCGGTCCGTCAACACTTGATAGCGCTCGACAAAGTCATGGCGGATCACCGGTATGGTGGTCGAGCCGCTGAAGGAGATGAGAAAGGCCTTGGCCAGCAGAAGGTAAAGCACCAGGAGGCTCATTCCGGCACCCGCCAAAACAGTCCAACCACTGCCGCCAGCCCGAGGATTTGGACCGGGGAGAGGCTGAAGCGGTAGGAAAGCAGGATCGAGCCGCCGGCCAGCACCGCCGCGTGTATCCAGCGCCGGCGGGTGAAATAGGGCTGCAACATGCTCCAGGCTGCCGTTCCCATCATCCCCACCGCCGCCGCCAGAATGCCGGACAGCGCGCCCATCGCCACGGGGCTGGAACGCACCAGTTCATAGCTTTCAGTCAACAGCATTACCATGATTCCCGGCAGAACGCTGGCGGCCAGCACGGTGGCCAGCGCGCCCGGCCAACCGAGCAGTTGCCAGCCGACGCCGGCGAAGAAAGCCAGTGAGTTCGTTCCCGGAGTAATGCGCGAGAGGGCATAGCAGGTCCCGTACTCTTCTGCTGATAACCACTGCCGGGAGACAACTATCTCGCCGTAGACGGCGGCCATGGTGATTTCGCCGCCACCGAAGGTCAGGTTTGCCAGGCGCGTGGCGAAAAGAAACAAGCGGTAGAGAGAGGGTCGTTCCACGGATTTACTCTAGCACTGCAGGTCGTCTCCGATTGAAAATTGAAGATTGTAGATTGCAGATTTAAGATTGGTTGGTTTGGAGCCGGCTTGACGGTTGTACAATCTTAAATCTGAAATCTTAAATCTGAAATAGCCTTGTCTCGCTCGCTTAAAGCGCACGCCCTGCTGATAGGGATGGCCTTCGTCTGGGGCTCTACCTTCGTATTGGTGAAGGATGCCCTGCTCGATTGCACGCCGCAGTTGTTCAACGCCATTCGCTTCTCGCTCTCGGCGGTTCTTCTGGCGCTGCTCTACCGGCGCTACCTGGCCGGCATCTCGCGGCGGACGATTGCGGCGGGCATGCTGGTAGGGGCGTTCCTCGCCACTGCTTACATGTTGCAGAATGCCGGGCTGCGGCTGACCACGCCTTCCAAATCGGCATTTCTCACCGGCGTTTCGGTGGTGCTGGTTCCTGTCTTCCTTGCTCTAGGTTGGCACAGAAAAATCAATGGCTGGACCCTGCTGGGAGTGGCGGCGGCTTTTTTCGGGTTATATCTACTGACGGTACCCGCGAGCACCCCGGCGAATGCAACCGGGGGGATCGGCGTCGGAGGTGGCGGGTGGGGCGGATTGGGCGGCATCAACCTGGGAGACCTGCTCACCCTGGGATGTGCGGCGGCATTTGCTTTGCAGGTCATCGTGCTGGGACGCGTGATCCAGAAACATGCTTTCCGGCAGATTGTGGTGGTCGAGATCGGGACCTGCGCGCTGTTGATGGCCTTTACGGCTCTTTGGGAGCAGCCGCATATAGTGGTTTCACCGACGGTCCTGTGGGCGCTGGGCATCACCATCTTTTTGTCCACTGTGGGCGGATTTGCCGCCCAGGGCTGGGCGCAGCAGTTCACCCCGCCAACCCATACGGCCCTGATCTTCTCGCTGGAGCCGGTTTTTGCCTGGGGCACCTCTTATTTACTGGTGGGCGAGCGGCTGGGGGTGAGGGGCGCGGCGGGGGCGTGCCTGATTCTGGCCGGCGTACTGATGAGTGAGTTGTGCGGGCGGGTGCGGGAACCGGCAGCGGAGCTGGCGGAAGAGGTGCGATGATTGCATCCGAGCAAACGCAATAATGACGTTTGCTTGGGTGCCGGATGACCAAAGTGGGAATGGCAAAGTTTCTTTTGGTAACGGACGAGAGTGTGTGTGCGTCTAAAGAATCAGGGCAAGTGCCTGCCTAAGCAACTCTGGGTCTTGCCGGGGCTCCGTCCGCAGCCTGAATCGTCCGACTATAATGCTTGCAGGCGGCAGCGCCGCCGCGGCGCTGGCCGGTGGCTCTCGTTGTAGCAGGTCTGGTCAATTAGCTAAGAACCAAATGTATGGATCGCTGAACGGAGGCGTTTTTTCGCAATGAAAGCTAATCGTTTCGCATCGACACTAGTGATTGCAGCTACCCTGGCTTTGGGGATTCTGATCGGTACCGTAGTCACCATCGGAGTCAAGGGCAAGACGATCGATTCCACCGACGCTACCCCGCTGCAGGTCGGCGATGTTAGTCCATCGCAGCTATCGAGCGCCTTCCGCCAGGTGGCCAAGCAGATTGAGCCAACCGTCGTCAACATCAACACCGAGTCCACCATCAGGAACCCGCATCGCCGCTTCCGGCGGGGCACGCCGCCTGGCGATGGCGACAATGATCAGGGCGGTCAGGGCGGCCAAGGTGGCCAAGGCGGCCAAGGCGATAACCCCTTCCAGGACTTCTTCGACCGCTTTTTCGGCGGGCAGAACCCGGGCATGCCGCCGGAGGGGATGCGCCAGCGCTCCCTGGGCTCGGGTGTGATTGTCGACGCGCGCGGCTACATCGTGACCAACTTTCACGTGGTCGAGAAAGCCGACCGCATCCGCGTCAACCTGATGGGCGATCCGCCGAGCGTGAGCTATAACGCCAAAGTGGTCGGCTCGGACCGCGAAACCGACCTGGCGGTGCTGAAGATCGAGGCGGGCCGCAGTTTGCCGGCAGCCAAGTTCGGCGATTCGCGGCAGATGCAGGTTGGCGACTGGGTGCTGGCGGTGGGCAGCCCCTTCGGACTGAACCAGACGGTTACGGCCGGCATCATTTCCGCCATCGGGCGCAACAATATCGTGCCCCAGCGCCAGTTCCAGTCCTTCATCCAGACCGATGCCGCCATCAATCCTGGCAACTCTGGCGGCCCGCTGGTGAACCTGGGCGGACAGGTGATCGGGATCAATACCGCCATCTACACGGAAACCTCCGGCTATCAGGGCGTGGGCTTCGCCATGCCGGCGGACACCGTGGTCAGGGTGTACAACCAACTGATCTCCCCCGAACACAAGGTGGTCCGCGGCTCCATTGGAGTCATCTTCAATGCCATGCCTGACCCTGCCGTGGCGCGCGTTTACGGGGTCAATGGCGGCGTCACCATCAGTGACGTTGAGTCTAGCGGGCCGGCTGCCCAAGCCGGCCTGAAGCCAGGCGACACCATCATTCAAGCCGACGGCCGCCCGGTAAAGACCGGTGATGACCTAGTCAGTGACATCTCCAGCCGCAAGCCGGGCTCCAAGGTACGGCTGACCATCATTCGCGGCGGCAAGGAGAAGGAGATTACAGTGGCCATTGCCGACCGGGAGAAGCTGTTTGGCCGGCAACTCGGCCTGGTGGAAGAGCAGGGCGAGAACGAGCAGCCGCAGGAGAGCAAGCTCGACATGAGCGTGCGCAGCGTGCCGCCAGAGATCGCCCAGCGGCTTAACTTGCCCAAAGAACAGGGGGTAATGGTTCAGGATGTCAAGCCTGGCGGATTTGCCGATTCCATCAATCTGAATCGCGGCGACGTGATCTTGCAGATTAATCGCCAGCCCATACCCGACGTTGCCACCTTTAACAAGGTCCAGTCGACGCTAAAGTCCGGCCAGGATGTGGTATTCCTGGTTCGTCCGGCTGGACAGGGTCGTACAGGCTCTAACATCTTCGTCGCCGGCACTCTTCCGTAACTATACCGGCATCTTCTGGCTGGTGCTTAGGCATCGAAATGTGTAATGATGGCCAGCACCGGTCAGAGATGATGCTGCCGGCAGGCCCATGGCCTTTGCTGGAGCACAGGATGTAATTACGGCCAGGGTCAGGCCGGTCCTAATTCTTTGGTCCCGAGGTGCTTATTGAGCCGGGAGATAGCTCTGATAAGAACGTTATACATAAGGCTCTGCATCGCCATTTTACTTTTCCTTCTGGCCAGCGCTGCGGCCGAAACCAGCACCAGCAAGAACCCAGCGGGCGCGACCGCTTCCGGCCGCCAACTGGCTTCCTCACCTGGCAAACATAAGGTGCGGCGGGCTGGAGCTTCCACCCGCAATCGCCGCGCCGCGCGCGGAAGGCGGACAAGAGAGCCGCGCGGCCAGCGCGCTATCAGCCCCGAACGGGCACAGGAAATCCAGCAGGCCCTGATTCGGGAACATTACCTGGAAGGCGAGCCAAGCGGCGTTTGGGACCAGCGCACCAGGGACGCATTGACCCGCTATCAGGCGGAGAACGGCTGGCAGACGAAGATCACCCCGGATTCGCGGGCGCTCATCAAGCTCGGACTTGGCCCCAGCCACGATGGCTTGTTGAATCCGGACAGCGCCGCTCTAAGCGCTCCTTACGAACTCGGAGTGGAAAAGCCGGTTCCCGGCGGACGATAACAACATTTTTGATTTTCGATTTTCGATTTTCGATTGAAAAGCGGAAGACCTTCGTTGTTTTTCGCTTAGGAAATCACAATCGAATATCGGAAATATCCCGATTCTCAATTTTCGATTTCAGCCGAAAAGGCTGCGAACCTTTTTTGCTTTCCTGTTTTTCAATCTGAAATCAGAAATCCGCCTTCGCAGCGCTGGCCCCGCAGGGCGGGGCCAGCGCTGCGTTTTTCATACCTTTCAGGAAACTGCCCTGAAATCAAAGAATCTTCTTCTCATCCTCCCGCTGAAGATTTAAGATTCCTCCTTCCTGATTAGAAGGCACCGATTCGGTTTTTCAATCTGAAATCGAGAATGTATTCTTGTGCCGTTTAATCCGAAATTAAAAATCTGAAATCAACAATGCAGTTTTGGGAGGGAAAAGACGATGCGTGAATACAAGATTGCGGTCATGCCCGGCGACGGCATCGGCAAGGAAGTGATTCCCGCGGGAGTTACCGTGCTCGAGCGGCTGCAGGAGCGTTCGCGGGACTTTCGCATGAGCTTCGAGTACTTCCCCTGGGGCTCCGACTATTACCGCAAGACCGGCCAGATGTTGCCCGACAACGCGCTCGCGACGCTAAAGCCCTTCGACTCCATCTTTTTCGGGGCGGTAGGCGACCCCGAGATCCCGGACCACGTCACCCTCTGGGGACTGCGCCTGAAGATCTGCCAGGGGTTCGACCAGTACGCCAATGTCCGTCCCACGCGGGTGCTGCCCGGCGTCACCAGCCCGCTGCGCGACGTCAAGCCGGGAGATTTCGACTGGATCATCGTGCGCGAGAACAGCGAAGGCGAATACGCCGGCCAGGGAGGCCGCAGCCACATCGGCCTGCCGGAAGAGGTGGCCACCGAGACCGCCATCTTCACCCGTACCGGCGTGACCCGCATCATGAGGTTCGCCCACGAGCTGGCGCGCTCGCGCCCGCGCAAGCAGCTTACGGTGGTGACCAAATCCAACGCCCAGCGCCATGGCATGGTGCTGTGGGACCAGATCGCCGCCGAAGTGGGCCGCGAGTTTCCGGACGTTAAGGTCGACAAGATGCTGGTGGACGCCATTACCACGCGCATGGTCGGCAAGCCCAAGTCTCTGGATGTCATCGTCGCCACCAATCTGCACGCCGATATCCTCAGCGACCTGGCTGCGGCCCTGGCCGGCAGCCTGGGAATCGCGCCGACCGCCAACCTGAATCCTCCGCGCAAGTATCCATCGATGTTTGAGCCCATCCACGGCTCGGCCTTCGACATCGCCGGGAAAGGCATCGCCAACCCCATTGGCACCTTCTGGACGGCCGTCATGATGCTCGAGCACCTGGGCGAAAAGGAGGCGGGAGCGCGCCTCATGCAAGCCATCGAGAAAGTGACTGGGGCCGGAGTGGCGCTCACCGCCGACCTGGGTGGAAAGGCGAATACCCGGCAGGTAACCGAAGCCGTCTGCGACGCTTTGTAGACTCATAGCGATGTCCCACGTTCGCCTGCTTTTTTGCTTGCGTGGGGTAGTTGCTTTTTGTTTCTTATGAATCTCTGGCGAGAAAAGCTACAGGTCGTACTTCTTCATCAGGTGGCGGAAGCTGCGGTAGCTCAGCTTGAGCATTTCGGCGGCGCGGGTTTGCACGCCTTGGGAGCGGCGCAGGGCGGACTGCAGCAGCGAGCGCTCGACATCGGCGATGTAGCGTTCCATGTCCATGCCGTCGCTGGGCAGGGCCACTCCCGGAGGCCCTCCGGCGCTGGCGGATGCGGCGGCGGCGCGGGCCTTGGCGCGCTCGGCGGGCAGTTCCACCTCCAGCAGTTCAGAATCACGAGGCATTTCCCCGTTACTCGGAAGAGGGGCATCCCCTCTCCTACGGCGAGGGAGCGATGGGTCGGCATCGCCGGCGTCACGGTGCGTCTCTACCTTGCTTGGACGTAAAACATCATCTTCCCTACGAAGATGCAGGTCGCCCTCACCGGCATGCATAGCCACGGCGCGCTCGATGGTGTTCTCCAGCACGCGCACGTTGCCGGGCCAGTCGTATCCGCGCAGCCGCTTGATTGATTCGGGCGAGATTTCGCGCACGCGCTTGCCCATCTGGTGAGCGAATTTCTTGAGGAAGTAGTTGGCCAGCAGCACCACGTCGTCGCCGCGCTCGCGCAGCGGAGGCACGTCAATGGGAATGACGCGCAGGCGGTAGTAGAGGTCTTCGCGGAACTGTCCTTCGCCGACCAGGGCGTCCAGGTCCTTGTTGGTGGCGGCGATCACGCGCACGTCCACCGGGATTTCCTGTCCGCCGCCCACCGGGCGCACCGAGCGTTCCTGCAGCACGCGCAGCAGCTTGACCTGCATGCTGAGCGACATTTCGCTGATCTCGTCGAGGAAAATCGTGCCGGCGTTGGCCAGCTCGAACAGGCCCCGCTTGTTCTGGGTGGCCCCGGTGAAGGCCCCCTTGACATAGCCGAACAGCTCGCTTTCCAGCAGGGTTTCGGGAAAAGCGCCGCAGTTGATCGAAACGAAGGGCTCGGAGCTGCGCGAAGAGCAGGTGTGAATGGCACGCGCCACCAGCTCCTTTCCAGTGCCGCTCTCGCCGGTGACGATGACCGTGCTGTTGGTGCCGGCGACGGTGCGAATCAGGTTCTTCAGCGCCTTCATCACCGGGCTGTCGCCGATGATGTTCTCGAGCGAGTTGTGGGATGCCGCGTCGCGCTTAAGGACGGTGTTCTGCTGGCGCAGCAACTGTTTTTCCATGGCCAGCAGGACGGCGGCGCGCACGTCGCCGGGAAGGTTGGCGCCCGACTTGCGGACGTAGTAGAAGGCGCCGGAATTGAGGGCCTGAATGGAGGTTTCGGAATCGTCGACGGCGGTGATGATGATGACCAGGGTTTCCGGCGAAATGCGGCGGGCGTAGTGCAGCACGTCCATGCCGCTGATGTCGGGCATGCGGATGTCGGTGACGACGACGTCGTAGAGGGCGGCGTCGAGTTTCTGAATGGCCTGCCCGCCGGAGGTCACGGTCTCGATGTGGTGGCCATCGGCGCGCAGCGCGATCTCCAGCATGGTGCAGATGGAACGCTCATCATCACAAACAAGAATGTTGCCCATAGGGCTTCCTCTTTTCCGCAGGCCTCTCCACCCCGGCAATCGCAGTCACCGCTCTTGCCGGCGATCCCTCGGCGGCGCGCGCCAGTCTGGGGGCGGCAGCCGGCTCATCAGCCTGCAGAAACATCAGCACGAACTCGGAGCCGGTTCCGATCTCGGAGCGAACCAGGATCTTGGCCTGGTGCGCCTGCAGAATCTGGTAAACGAGCGCGAGGCCCAGTCCCGTGCCGCCCTCGAAATTGGACTGAAACGGCTCGAACATGCTCTCCATCTGCTTGGGGGAAATGCCCGGGCCGGTGTCGGCGAAGCTCAGAACCCAGCTCCTGTCCTTGGCGAACAGCTCGACCGCCACAGTGTCGGGAGACGGCTGATTGCCGCCGGCAGCCGTTGCAATAAGCGCGGCGTCGGCGGTTACCAGGGCCTGGCGCTGGCTGATGGCGCGCAAAGCGTTGTTGCAGATGTTCCAGAAGACCTGCTTGAGCTTGTCCGAGTCGCCCACCGTGTAGGCGTGTTCGACGGCAAAGTTGCGCCGGATCTGGACGCGATGGCCGGGAGTGTTTTCCAGCAGGGTGAGCGTGTCTTCCAGCAGCAGGACAAGATCGACCGTGCGCATCTGGTATTTCTTTTCGCGCGAATAGGTCAGGAAGTCGCTGATGATGTTGTTCAGGCGGCCCGACTCGCGGGTCACCACGTCGACCAGCGCGCGCTGGTCCTCGTTCAGGGCGGCGATGGAAGCCAGCAGCTTGACCGAGCCGGCAATGGAGGAGAGCGGATTGCGGATTTCGTGGGCGATGCCGGCCGCCAGCCTGCCCACCGCGGCCAGGCGGTCGCGCAGACGCACCTCGCGCTCCAAGCGCTTCAGCATGGTCAGGTCGTCGAACAGATAAACGTAGCCGATGGTGCCGCTGCCCTCCGCCGTCAGCGGCGAAACGATGAGATCGAAGGTCCGCTCCACGCCCGAAGGCGTGACGGTGCGAAGTTCATAGTGCTGCCCGGCTTTTTCCGGCGCCGGCAGGCGGTCGAGAAACAGGTCCTGTATGGCGCGTCCCTCCGGGTTTTCGAGTTCGAGCAGATCGCGGCCGGAGCGGTTCACCAGCTTGATCCTGCCAGCGAGGTCGGTGGTGATCAGCCCGCCGGAGATCGAGTTGACGATGTTCTCGTGCATCGCCTGCAGGTTCTCCAGGGCGCCGCTCTTGGAGAGCAACTCGGATCCGACCTGGCGCAGGCGGTTGCTGAGCTGCACCGCCAGATAGGCCACGGTGATGAAGGCAAACAGGTTGATGAGGATGATGATCTGCAGCGAGCGCAGGTCGGAGTGCGTGGTCGAGAAGGAAGGCACCAGGTTGAAGTGAACCGCCTCCAGGGTGACGCCCAGCATGATGAAGCTGAGCGCGGCCGCCAGGTAGGCCCACCACGGCGAGAGCATCACGCTGGCGACAATGATGATCAGCGGATAAAGGGAATTGAAGGAGGTGTCGATTCCCCCGGTAGTGTAAACGACGGCAGTGGCGCAGGCCAGGTCGGCCAGGACCTGAAACCTGGCTTGAACGTTCCAGTTGTCCCAGCCCCTTACCAGCAGGATGTGCAGCGCCGAAATGGCGTACCAGAACAGGATTACGCCCACGAACACGAAGGTGTTTACGTTGGTAACGGTCAGAGTGGTAAGCGCCAGCTCAATCACCAGGACGAAGGTGATGACGATGATGCGAACCTTCACCAGCCATTCCAGCCAGGTCCGTTCGCTGAAGGTTTTGCCCGAAGTCTGCACTGCTCCACTCCGCTAGAGTACTTGATCCCCCCGGGTGTCGGGTGCCCCACCTTAGCTTCCCTTGCTAGGGTGGGGTAGTTCGGCTTATTGACTCTGCACAAATCGCAGCGTCCCTACGGGACTCGAATCCAATTTTGCTCCCTATCCGCACGCTGAAGCGTGGGGCTAACAAACATTGCGCCTCCGGCGCGTCGCGCTTTTGTAACAACGGCGCATCGCTGCGGTAGCGGCGGCGCGTGCTGCGCATGTAGCGACGACTTATGACATTACTTATGCAAGTCTCAAACGTCTCTAACTGCGTACCTCGCGCCGGGGCCAAAGTTCGCCTTGCGCCAAGCCCTCAACCGGCGAGCTTGCTGATCATGCTGAACAGCGGCATATATAGCGAGATCACGATGCCGCCTACGGTCACACCCAGGAAGCCGATCAGCATGGGCTCCAGCAAGGTGAGCAGGTTTTTGGTCGCGGTTTCGACTTCGTCTTCATAGAAGTCGGCGATCTTCTGCAGCATGTTGTCCATGGCGCCGGTGGCCTCGCCGACGCCAATCATCTGGATCACCATGTTGGGAAACAGCTTGCTTTCGCGCAGGGGATCGACGATCGTCCTGCCCTGCTCGATGGACTTGCGCACGTTCAGCAGCGCCGCCTGCACCACCGCGTTGCCGGAGGTGCGTCCGGTAACCATCAGGCCTTCCAGGATGGGCACGCCGGAGGTGATGAGCGTTCCCAGGGTGCGGGTGAAACGGGCTATGGCGATCTTCAGCAGCAGGTCGCCGAAAACCGGCACCTTCAGCAGCACCCGGTCGGTCATGATCCGCCCCTCGGGCGTCTTGCGGACTTGCCTGAGGGCCACCACGAAGGCGAAAACGCCGCCGATAATCATCCACCAGAAATTGCCGATGAAGCGGCTCAGGTCGATGACCAGCTTGGTCGAGGCCGGCAGCGGGACCCCCAGGCCGGCGAACATATTGGCGAAGATCGGAACCACGAACTTGAGCAGCGCGCCCACCACCAGAACGGCAATGGTAATGACCGATACCGGGTAAATGAGAGCCGACTTGACGGCCTGCCGCATCTTCATGGTTTTTTCGATGTAGAGGGCAAGACGCTGCAGAATGGTGTCGAGAATGCCGCCGGTCTCGCCCGCCTCGACCATGTTGGTGGTCAGGTCGTCGAAGATCTTGGGATAAGCGCGCATGGCATTGGCGAGCGTGGCGCCGCCTTCGACCGAGCTGCGAATACCGACCAGGGACTTGCGGAAGGCGGGGTTCGCCTGGTTGGTGCCGAGGATCTCAAGACATTGCACCAGCGGCAGTCCGGCATCGATCATGACCGAAAACTGGCGAAAGAAAACGGCCAGGTCGTGGACCTTTACCTTGCTCGAGCCGAGATTGATATTGAAGCTGCGGGCGCCCGACTTTTCGCTGATCCTCAGCTCCGAGACCCGTTCCTTGATCAGAACGGCGCGCAGAACCTGCCTGTTTTCCGCGGCGCGCTCCCCCCGCACCTTTTGTCCGGTGGCATTCTTGCCTTGATAGCTAAAAACCGGCATGGTCTTCTCCTGACCTCTCTCTCAGATTTCTCCCGCCCCGGCGCGCCAAAAGCGGCGCGGGAGGCGCGTTCCCATCCCGGCGTTCAGCGCCGGCCGGAAGTGGCGGCGGCCGCGGGTTTTGAGCCCTGGGCGCGCCGGATCATGTCTTGCAGCTCGTCGGGCAGCGAGGAACGCTGCATGGCCGCGTCCAGCGAAATCTGCTTCTGCAGATACAAAGCCGACAAAGATTGATTAAGCGTCTGCATGCCGAACTTGTCCTGTCCGAACTGCATGGCGGAATAGATCTGGTGGATCTTGTCCTCCCGGATCAGGTTGCGGACGGCGGCGTTGGGGATGAGAATCTCCAGCGCCAGGACGCGCCCCATGCCGCCGACGCGCGGCAGCAGGGACTGGCAAAGAATTCCCTCCAGCACCAGCGAAAGCTGGGCCCGAATCTGCGGCTGCTGATGGGAGGGAAAGACATCGATGATGCGGTTGATGCTGGTGGAGGCGGAGTTGGTATGCAGAGTGCCCAGGGTGAGATGTCCGGTCTCGGCGATGCGCAGGGCCGATTCCACCGTCTCCAGGTCGCGCATCTCGCCCACCAGCACCACGTCCGGGTCTTCGCGCAAGGCGGCGCGCAGAGCGGAGTCAAAGCTCTTGGTATCGGAGTGAACTTCGCGCTGATTGACCAGGCAGTTCTTGTGCGGGTGGACGAACTCGATCGGGTCCTCGATGGTCAGAATATGCTCGTGACGCTCGCGGTTGATCTTGTCGATCATGGCCGCCAGGGTGGTGGTCTTGCCCGAGCCGGTCGGCCCAGTCACCAGAACCAGGCCGCGGGGGCGCTCGCACAGCTTGGCCACAACCGGGGGCAGGTGCAGCTCCTCGAAGGACTTGATCTCCCAGGGAATGACGCGGAAAGCGGCGGCGGTCGAGCCGCGCTGG
>JBEKQR010000009.1:0-26378 GCA_049519515.1 Candidatus Korobacteraceae bacterium | reverse complement strand
AAAAACGCGCCGAAGCAACAAGCGAGGCGCTATGGGGTGTGGATACCACAAGATGGCATATCAAGAACTTGTGGTCTCGTTCTATCTGGAATCTGTTTTTCCGCAGCCCGTTTGGGCGTCACCTGTCCTGATCCGGGCAGGGCTCCCGGACGGGTTATTCCTTTACCGGGGTGGAGATGCGGGCGGCAGCCGGTTTCTCGGGGTCCCCGGCAAACCCGTATTTGTTTTGCTGGGGTGACCTAGCGGGTGCGCACCTCGGAGGTTGCCGGGGCCGGGTCTGTCGCCTGTGGGGCCGTTTCCGGCTCGGCCTCCCGGGCCTCGTCCTGGGCGGTGTAGAGCCGCGGCAAGGGGAAAGGGACCCATTCCGGCGGAAAGCTCTGGACGTTCCAGATGTCGCGGGCGTATTCCCAGACGGTGCGGTCGCTGCTGAACTTGGGCGAGCGCGCCGTGTTCAAAACCGCCTTGCGGTTCCACACCGCGGGATTCTGGAAGTCGCGATCGATGCGCTGGTTGATCTCGATGTAGGCGGGCAGGTCGGCCAGGTGGAAGAAGCGGTCGCCGCGATTGACCAGCTCGTCGAATATCCAGCGGAACAGGCCGGGCTCCTGGGGAGAAAAGCGGTCGTTGAGGAAACAATCCAGCACGCGTTTGATGCGCGCATCGCCTTCGTAAATTTCGCGCGGACGGTAAAGCCCCTGCCGCTGCATCATGTGTATCTGTTCCGCCCGCAATCCAAAGATGTAGATATTCTCTTCGCCCACCTCCTCCAGGATTTCGACGTTGGCGCCATCGTAGGTGGCCACCGTCAACGCACCGTTCATCATGAGCTTCATATTGCCGGTGCCGGAAGCTTCCATGCCCGCGGTCGATATCTGCTCGCTCAGATCGGCCGCCGGGATGATGACCTCGGCCAGGGAAACCCTGTAGTCCGGCAGGAAGGCGATTTTTAGCTGGTCCTGCACCCGGGGGTCGCGGTTCACGGTGTCGGCCACATTGTGGATGAGCTTGATTATCTGCTTGGCGGCCCAGTAGCCGGGCGCCGCCTTGCCGGCAAAGATCATGGTGCGCGGCACGGCGGGCTGCCGCCCATCCTCGACAATGCCCAGATACTCCTCGATGACCCGCAGCACGTTCAGCAACTGGCGCTTGTATTCGTGGATGCGCTTGATCTGCACATCGAACATCGAGGCCGGGTCCACCAGCACGCCGGACTGCTCCTGGATGACTTTGCCCAGCCGCACCTTGTTGCCGCGCTTCACTTCGGCGAAGCGCTGCTGAAAGTCGGCGGAATCGGCGCATTTCTCCAGCTTGCGCAGCTCCTCCAGGTCGGTGATCCAGGCCTCGCCTATGGTCTCGGAAAGCAGCCGCGCCAGGGACGGGTTGGCCTTCAACAGCCAGCGGCGCGGCGCCACGCCATTGGTCTTGTTGCTGAATTTTTCCGGCCACAGCCGGGCGAACTCCGGCACCAGGGTCGAGCGCAGCAGTTCGGTGTGCAGAGCGGAAACTCCATTCACGGCATGCGAGCCGACCACCGCCAGGTGCGACATGCGCATCTGCTTCTCGAATCCCTCTTCGATGATGGACATTCTTCCCAGCTTCTCGCCATCGACCCACGAAATTCCGGAGAGCCCGCGCAGGAAGCGATGGTTGATGCTGAAGATGATCTGGGTATGGCGTGGCAGCACGCGCTGCAGCAGCGGCAAGCTCCAGTGCTCCAAGGCCTCCGGCAGCAGGGTATGGTTGGTGTAAGCGAGCGTCTTCTGCGCCAGCTCCCAGGCGTGGTCCCACTCGAGACCATGATCGTCGATCAGAATCCTCATCAGCTCGGCCACGGCCAGCGCCGGATGAGTGTCGTTCATCTGTATGGCGGCCTTTTCGCTGAACTGGTCGAAGTTCTCGTACTCTCCCAGGTAGCGGCGAACGATGTCCTGCACGGCGCAAGCCACCAGGAAGTATTCCTGCAACAGCCGCAGCTCCTTGCCCGCCACCACGGAGTCGGAAGGATAGAGGACGCGGGAGATGTTCTCCGTCCCGATCTTCTGTTCCACGGCGCGAATGTAGTCGCCGCGGTTGAAAATCTCTATGTCGAAATCTTCCGAGGCGCGGGCGGTGAACAGGCGCAGGAAATTGACGCTTTCGCCGTTGTAGCCGGCCACCGGCATGTCGTTGGGAACGCCGAGAACGACCTTGTAATCGGTCCAGTCCTGACGATAGTCGACTTCGGGATTGCGGAGGGCGTTGACGTGGCCATACAAGGGAATCAGAACGGCCTGCTCCGGGCGCGGAATTTCGAAGGGCGTTCCATTGACCTTCCAGCGGTCGGGCTTCTCGCGCTGAAAGCCGTTCACGATCTCCTGCTTGAAGAGCCCGTACTCGTAGTCAATGCCGTAGCCATAGCCCGGCATTCCCATGGTGGCCATCGATTCCAGAAAGCAGGCGGCCAGCCGTCCCAAGCCGCCGTTGCCCAGGCCGGCATCGGGTTCGCTCTCCAGCACCTTGTCCAGGTCGCGGCCCATCTCGCTCAGGGCCTGGCGGGTGATCTCGGTCAGGCGCAAATTGCACAGGGTGTCGCCCAGCAGGCGGCCCATCAAGAATTCCATGGAAAGGTAGTAGAGCCGCTTGGCCCCGGCGCGCCGGTAACGGGCCTCGGTTTGCAGCATGCGATGGACGAGCTGATCGCGCACGGCGAGGGAAACCGGGACCACGAACTCGCTGGCCGTCAGCTCCTCCTCGCGGCGCACGAGGGTGTAGCGCACGTGGCGGGAGATGGCCTGCCGCAGTATCTCGACCGCTTTTGCCTGAGTTTCTGAACCGTTTCCCATACGGACTTTGTTCGCCCAGCGGCAGGCCAATTCCGGAAACCCACTCGCCCGGGCAAAGCGTGCTCCGTACAACTGGTTGAGCGCACTGCACTCTACCAATGATTCTAAACGAACTTAGACAGGCGACTTGCTATGTTCCAGGACCGTTTTCCTGCTAACCGGGCACCAGAATCACCCTAGTAAGCCCCGGCCGCCGCCTCTCTTTCCCGTGCAATCCAGGTTTTTTCCCTTCCCTGGGTCCCGGAAACGGGCGTCCGGAGCGTTTATTCGGCCTTGCCTTATATCTTTGATTCAAAGCTGAGCAGCTGCGAAGCGCAATCTTTTCGACCTGGACAGGCGAAACCACGAATCCTGCCCGGGTTCGCCCCAAAAACGCAACAACGGCGCTTGCTGGGGACCCCCTACTGATTGGAGCCGCCGCCAGCGCCGGTTTCATGCAAGTACCCCAGTTGAGACTAGGAACGAAGGCGCACACATGGTGTAATGAGCGCGCAATTCCGAATTCAGGCGTTTTTCCAGACTGGTGATCACGACTCTGTCGGCTGCGACGAAGTCGCCATCCGTACCGGGCGCTGGATTGCGACAAGCCCATTGGCGGCGGCCGGATCGGCAGGGACGATCCAGGAGAGCAATCCATGGTCTCTGCGAACGGCAGATGCTATCCGGTCCTTTCACCCGAGCAAACTCGAACAGGGCCCCCGGCGAATGGCCATTTTCCGTTCGCTGGGGCGGAACCGCGGCGTTTACTGGGGACCCCGATGAGGTTGGTCATTCTTATCTGCATCCTGTTGCCGATTGCCGCCCTGGGCCAGTCAACCACGGCGGGCGCGATTGGCGGAACGGTCCGCGATCAGTCCAAGGCGGTAGTTGCCAACGCCAAGGTGACGGTGCAGAACCTTGGAACAAAGGAGAAAAAGACCGGCACGACGGACACCTTCGGCAAGTTCCGCATCATTGCCCTTCCCCCCGGCCAATACGATGTCACCATCGAGGCGCCTTCCTTTGCCATCCACAAGTACAGCGGACTGATCGTCGAGGTCGGCCGGGTTACCGAACTCGAGGCCGGCCTGAAGCTGGGCAGCGTGGTGGAGACCATGCAAGTCAGCGGCGATGCCCCGGCGGTCAATACCCTGCAGCCGGACTTCGCCACCAACATCAACCAGGAAGCGATAAACAATCTGCCGATCAATGGCCGCCGCTGGTCGCGTTTCGCGCTGCTGGCTCCGGGCGCGACCCCCGACGGGACCTTCGGCCTGATCAGCTTCCGCGGCATCAGCGGCCTGCTCAACAACCACACGGTCGACGGCGGCGACAACAACCAAGCCTTCTTTTCCGAGGAGCGTGGGCGCACGCGCGCGGCCTATGCCATCAGCCAGGCGGCGGTCCGCGAGTTCCAGGTCAACATCTCCAACTTCTCGGCCGAATACGGGCGCGCCGCCGGCGGCGTAATCAATACGGTTACCAAGAGCGGGTCGAACAAGCTGCACGGCGAAGGCTTCTATTTCATGCGCGACAACGCCCTGGGGGCGATCAATCCGCTCAGCACAATCTACGTGCCCAGCCCCGGCGGAGGTTATTTGCCGGTGCCCTACAAGGCGGAGGACCTGCGCCAGCAGTTTGGCGGCAACCTGGGAGGCGCAATCAAGCAGGACAAGCTGTTTTTCTTCGTCAACTATGAAGGCCAGCGCCGCGACTTTCCCGGCGTCGGCATTCCGAGCACGCCAGGCTTTCTGGGGCCGGCGAGCAGTTCGGAATTGAGCGCCCTGGCAACCAACATCCACGTCAATCCCACCAACCCCATGCTGCAAACCTATTTCAACCAGGGCCTTGCCTTCCTCCAGGCGGAAACCGGCCCGGTTCCGCGCCGGGCCGACCAGGACACTTTTTTTCCCAAACTGGACTGGATCATCAACCGCAAGCACACCTTTATCGCAAGCTACAACCGGCTGCGCTGGGACTCGCCCGGCGGGGTGCAGACACAGCCCACGAATGCGGACGGCATCACCAGCTTCGGCAACGACTACGTCAGGACCGACATGGTCATGGCGCGCCTGACCTCGACGCTGACGAGCACTCTGCTCAACGAATTCCGCTACCAGTGGGGACGCGACTTCGAGTTCGCCAGGAGCCAGGCGCCTTCGGCGGCAGAACAGAATCCCTGCGCTGTCATGGGCATCGTGGGCGAGCCCTGTCCGACGCTGGTGACTTCCTTCCTTACTCCGGGACAACCGCGCGCGCCGCAGATATACTTCTCCGGCGACGCCTTCGCCATGGGGCGGCCGTACATCCTGGAACGCTACGCCTACCCGAATGAGACCCGCAACCAGTTCGCCGACATCATGAGCTGGATGCACGGGCATCATCTGCTGAAGTTCGGCTTCGACCTGATTCGCAACAACGACGTTTACAACAACCTGTACGAAGGCGGCGGCGAATACGTCTACGGCAACCGCATCAGTTTCATCTCCGATCTGATCAGCTCCATGTACGGCTTCACTACGCCGCCAACAAACTACAGCAGCTACTACCAGAGCTTTGGCGCCTCCGGGGTCGAGTACCATACCTGGGACTACGCCGGATTCATTCAGGATGACTGGAAGCTCACGCGGCGTTTGACCCTGAACTTCGGCCTGCGCTACGAGTACGAAAAGCTCCCGGCTCCTCAGTTCGCCAACCCGGCCGTCTGGCAGACGGGGCACGTGCCCTCCGACAAGAACAACTTTGGTCCCCGCATCGGCTTTGCCTGGGATGTTTTCGGCAACGGCAAGACTGCCGTGCGCGGCGGCTACGGCCTGTACTACGGGCGCATCAACAATGGAATGCTGGGCGCGGCCATGCTGGAGACGGGAGCGCCGGGCAGCCAGATCAACTACGTCATATCGACCAGGTACACTCCGGCCTGCGCGCCACAGTTTCCCGCCGTTCTGACCTCGGCGCCGGCGTGCGGCAAGCCCAACATCGCTTATCTCTCCCCCAATCTTCAGAACCCGCAGATCCACCAGATCGACCTGATCGTGGAGCGCGAGATCGCGCGCAACACCGTGGCCTCCATCTCCTACCTGGGAACTTTTGGCCGCGAGCTGCCGAACTTCATCGACACCAATCTTGATCCCGCTTCAGTCGTGAACATTACCTACAGGTTCAACGGCGGCACTCCTCTGCCGACGGTGAGTTCGCTGACGGTCCCGGTGTACACGGCCCGCCTGAACAACGCCTTTGGCTCGATGATGGCCGCGACCAGCAACGTCAACTCGTCATATAACGCCATGGTGGTGCAGTTGAACCGGCGCATGAGCCATGGGCTGCAGGTGATGATGAGCTACACCTGGTCGCACGCTCTCGACAATGGCCAGAACTCGCAGACGCTGGCCCCAATAACTCCCACGCGCTCGGTCTACGATCCGTACCGGAGGCTGGATTACGGGAGCTCGGACTACGACATACGCCAGCGCCTGGTGGCCAGCATCGTCTGGCAGCCGCGCTATTTCCGCGACAGCAGCCCATTGCGCAGGAGGTTGCTGGATGGCTGGAGCCTGGCGCCGGTGGTGCAAGTGAGCACCGGCAAACCGTATTCGGAATACATCAGCGGCGACATCTACACCTACGCCGCCGCTGCCAGCGGCATCCCGGTGCTCGACGGCGGCCTGAACAACGCGGGCGGAAGCCGCCTGGCGACCATCTTCTCCAGGAACTCCTTCCGTTATCCGATGCTGATCAATCTTGACCTGCGGCTTTCGCGCAGCTTCAGGATCACCGAGCGGCAACGGGTGCAGGTGATGGCGGAGGCTTTCAACCTGCTCAACCATACCCAGGTCACAGGCCTCAGCACTACCATGTACTACATGGGCTATCCGAGCAATCCCTACCCGCTGAGTCCCACCCTTACCTACCAGACTGCCTCGGGCGGATACTCCGGGTTCGGGCAGATCACGCAGGCCGGAAGCGACCTCTACCGCGAACGCCAGGTGCAGTTCGGGGTCAAGTACTCGTTTTAGAGCGAGCCTATGGAGGCGTCGGAAATCCCACATCTGCCAAACGCAGCAGATGTGGGGCACGTGTTCCTACGCGGGTTGCGGAATGCGCGACCCTTCCGCTAAAATTTAATGTTTGGGTGCCAGCCGTCTGCCTTCCGAGCGAAACGTGCGGCTGTTGACCACCCCGAGGCGGCCAGGCGGCAGCCAGGGGAGTCCGGTGAGACTGACAGCGGTCAGGGCGCCTCGGCAAGCATGACATCGGGCTTGCTGGGGACCCCGCTCAAGCTCCCATCCATCTGAAACTCTGGAGAATGCTATGGCACAGGTTTGTGAAGTCTGCGGCAAAGGCCCGCAATTCGGAAACAATATTTCGCACGCGCACAACGTGACCAAGCGCCGCTGGAATGTCAACCTGCGCCCGGTCAAGGTCAAGGTGCGCGGCGGCAACAGCAAGAAGATGCGCGTCTGCGCCAACTGCCTGCGGTCAGGAAAGGTCACCAAGGCGTAAGCGGCCTTCGCGGTCTAAACTGCAGAAATAAAACCACAAGCCGCTGTACTGACTTATCCACAGCGCCTAAAGGCGCTCTTCCTGTTGAGCATTGTTTCCCACGCCTGAAGGCGTGGGCTTCCACCTGCCAATTCCATATACGAAACCGGCGGCTTCAGCGAAAACTATCCCTATTCCCAATCCCTCTCAGAACAGGCTCTCCTGGCGACGCAGGTTGCCGAAGGAGCCGACGTTTGCCAGGGTGAGGGTAAAGCGGAATTGGTTTTCGTTGCGCACCGAGCCAATAGTGGTCGACCCCAGGGTAAAGCGGCGGTACTCGAAACTGAGCCCGCAGCAGTCCCAGTTGTAGCTGGTTTGCGCCGCGGCATACTGCAAGTAGCTGAAGTGCTCGTCGATCCCGAAGCTGACTCCCGAGCTCAGGCCGCGCTTGTTGGGATGGCCGTAGCCGAGCAGAAGGCGGAACTGGTTGAACTCCGGAGGCGGGGTAATGGCGGTGGGCGCAACAATCTCGCCCGGCACGCGAAAGAACATCTGGCTGCCGCCGATGAAGATATTTCCGATCCGGTAATCGACAAAGGCGGTGCTGGCGTTGATCTGCCCCTTGGTGTGATCGTAGTCGAGCTCCCATTGCACGTCGGTGTTGGCCGAGGGCTGCAGGCGCAGCAGGGAGACCACCGGCGACCAGCGCCGCGGCCCGGTAAGGAAGGCGATGCCGGCAAAATCCACGCTGCTGGTGACCACGTTGCGCTGGCCGGGGACGATGGCGTTGCCGAAGGTGGGATCGAAGAAGTATTTCTGTTTCACCTCCCAACGGAGCAACTCCCGGGTGGTGGAGCCCTGGTCTTCGCACTTCCTGGCGGGAGCGGTGGCGCCCGGCAGCATTGACGGAATCTTGCCCGTCCCGACGCGGCCCTGGACGTTCTGGCCGGTTTTGGCCGGCAGCTCGCATCCGGCCGCCGAGCGGGGCAGCTTCTGCTTGGCATAGATACGGTTGACTATGCCGGCTTCCACTTCGTTGGTGTTGCTCAGGACGTCGCGGGCGTCGAAGCGAATCACATCGTCGAAGTTGTTCAACCCGGCGACGCGAGTGTAAGTGACGCGCGGCTCAATCACGTGCTTGAGCTGCCGTCCGAACACTTCCCGGTCGAAGACGCGCGCCAGCGCGGGTGGGCGCAGCTCAACCGACAGTTCCACGTCTTGCCGGTTCAAGCCCCGCTTGACTAGCGATCCCACCGTGCCGGCCGGCCCGGCCCCTACTTGCTCCGTGTAGTAGGTCTCGCGCACCGCTATCTCGGGCCGGATAGACCAGTCATGGAAGTGCAGAGGCAAGGCGGCCCTGGGCCGCGCGTCAAGGCGCCCGGCCAGGGTGCTGGTACGGAAATCGGGTTCCGTGCGCGAGAGGCCCTCCAGGCTGCTGTCGAAGCCCCAGGTCAGCGGAGTGGACGACAGCGGACGGTCCACGCTGGAGAAAGAGGCCGAGGGCATGTGCAGGATCCTGATCTCGTCTCCAACGGTGATGCTCTGGAAGTTCTGGTAGCGCGAGGCAAGAATCCCAAAGGAGTAGCCGTTAAAATTCTTCGACAAAAAGCCGTTGGCGTGAACTTCGGAGTCAATTGCCTGGTTGAAGGTTGGCGACCATGCCAGGCGGAACAGGAAGGAGCTTAGATAGTTGACGCTGGCCACTGCGCGCCAGCCGGCGCGCTGCCACTCGCCGTTGAACTTCACGTCCTCGCCGCCCTGCTTCTGGTGGGTATCCGGGTCTCCGCGGTCGAGCACGCCGAAGTAACGCAGGCCCAGGCTGGCTGTCTCCGATGGCCGGGCGCGAAACTCGAAGTTCTGCGACCAGCCGCGCGTGGAGAAGTACTCCGCCCCCGCCGTCAGGTCCGTGCTGCGGTTGATGGCCCAAAAAACCCCGTCGCCCAGGATGAGTCCCTTTTTATTGGACACCCCGATCACCGGCAGCAGAAAACCGCTGCGCCGTCCCAGGTTGTCGACCGGATGCTCGGCGAATGGTAAATACAAAAGCGGCATCCCGAAGAGGCGGAAGTCGCTGTGGTACACCTTGGCTTCGGCGCCGGGAACCACGTCGATTTTGGCGGCGTCGAATCTCCACTTCGGGTGCGGCAGGGCGCAGGAGGTAATCGTGCCGTGATAAACGATATAACGCAGGCCGATTTTTTCCACCCTGCGGCCGGTGAGGATGAAGGGATTGGTCGTGGTCAGCACCAGGCTCTTGCCGCGATAAATGGCGCCGATGAGTCCGATCACGTCAAAAAAAGTTCCTGATTGGCTGGCGACGTTATAAGTAGCGTGGGTGGCCGACAGATGCTCGTCGCGCGGACCGCCGTCCAGGGTAACGCCTCCGCTGGCCTGCGCCTCGCCGGTCTTGGAGTCATAGGTCGCATCCTCGGCGCGCAGCGTGTAGTTCCGATACGTTATCTCGACATCGCCGCGAAGCTTGTAAGTGTCGCCGATCTTTTCCTGCTGCCGCGCCCGGATCACCACTTCATCGGAAGGAGCTGCCGCCGAGCCGGTAATCCGGCTGGAAAGAGAGGATTTAGGGGATTTCTCTTTCTCCGGTGGCAACTGGCTGGTTACTAGTGGCACCAGCAGAAGCACATGACTTACAAGTGCCAATGTGATAAACAATCGAATGCGAGGAGTCATTGAGGGCCAGTTCCATCCGGCAAACGGGTCCCGGGTCGCCGCCTCTTTTGTATTAACCGGGAAACCAGAATGCAAGGTAGCACGGCATCGGGCTTGGAAGCCAGTTCCGATTGCCGGACCGGGCATAAAGGGAGTGGGGAGTCCGGGTGAGCCCGGGCGCCGGAGTGTTCCAGGCAGTCTCCGCTTCCGCGCCTCCGGCAGACGCTGCGGGCTTTGCCGGGACGAACCGAGCGGCGCTCAAAGCCTCCACGCTCGCTCTGGATTCTCCAACACCGCCTCTCCGCCCCAACAAACGCCACAACAGCGTTTGCTTGGGGACCCCGGCTTTCGCGCGCGGCCCCGACGGCGCCGCGGTAAGTCCCGGTTCCGTTTGGGGATAGGTCTATGCCTTCGGTAAACGATGACATGCCACAGGTGGATGGGAAAGGCACTGACGAGCAGTGGCGGCGTGAGGTGGCGTCGCGAGTGGACCGCTACCGCACCCGGCGAAAGAAAAAAAAGGGCGACAATGCCTCACTGTCGTTCGATTTCGAGCCAGCCGCGGGCATCCCTGCTCCTCTGACAAAGACAGTTGCCGAGAGGCTCCAGCCAGGCGCTCGCGCCGGCGAACCAAGCTTGCCGCCGAGCCAGGCAACGCCGGTCTACGACACGAATTTCTATCGCCGCGCCAACGCCGAGGCGGTCCTCAAGGCAGATGCCTCTGTCGAAACAACGGAAAGCGATATTGACGGCGAAATCAGCGACGCCATTGACGAGGCGAGCGCCGCGGCTTACAGCACCTCGACTTCAGCCGCGGAACCTGCTCCCGAAATTTCTGGCGCGGAGAACGTCTCTAGTCCGGCTGCGGCAGAGCGCTGCCCAACATCTGGCTTTAGTCCGCAGCCGGCGCCGGAATACGATCCCGATTTCGATTTTGATCGCCCGCGCGAGGCGGCGCCGGCAGTCGAAGACAAGGCGCTGGCCGGAAAGCAAGACGGAAAGCTGATCTATTTTCCCAAGCCGGCCATTCGCTTGCCGGTGGAGCCTCCGATGCCGGCAGCCCGGCCCTACGGCGAATTGGCCGAGCCCATCTCTGCTCCGCCGCGCATCGTAGATGTGCCCGAGGGAATCATCCCCACCATTGCCGGCCCGCTTTTTGCCGACATCCGCCTGGATTCGGAACGGGCGCACGAGGAACCGGTAGCAGCGGCCGCTTCGACGATCGAATTGCCCTTGCCGGTGGCATTGCTGTCGCAGCGCCTGTTCGCCGGGCTCATCGATTGGCTGGTGGTGCTGGCGGCCTCGGGTGTTTTTTGCGCGGTCTCATGGAAAGTGCTTCCGCAGTTGCCGCAAGGCCGCTCCGCGCTGGCCGCGCTGGCTGCCACCATATTGTTTTTCTGGACGACCTACCACTACCTGATGCTGGTCTATGGCAGAAAGACGGCGGGCATGGAGATGGCAAACGTCTCCCTGCGCTGCTTCGACGGCCGGACGCCCACGCGCGGCCAGCGCCAGCGCCGGGTGTACTCGATGCTGTTCTCGCTGCTCTCGCTGGGACTGGGCTTCGCCTGGGCGCTGGTGGACGAAGACTCCCTGTGCTGGCATGACCGCATCACCCGCACTTTTCCCGCACAAGACCAGGAACGACATTGATGATTTAAGATTGCAGATTGCAGATTGAAGATTGCAGATTTGCGGACGTGCCCCACATTTGCCGCAATTGCAAATGTGGAAAAAGCCTTCAGCGCATTTCTTGTGCCGGCTGCTCGCTGGCGAGTTGGGCCACGGCGGCCGCCGCTTGCTGGCCGGAGCGAATGCAGTCGGGCACGCCTATGCCGTGGAAGGCATTTCCGGCGAGGGCGAAGCTGGGCAAACGGCGCGCGACGGCTTCAATGCGGGCGACGCGGCTGAGATGGCCCACGTTATACTGCGCCATGGACCGGGGCCAGCGATAGATGCGCACGAACAGCGGCTCGGCTGCCAGCCCCAGAATCTCCTTCAGCTCCTGGCGCACGATTTGTTCCACTTCGCCGTCGCTGAGCGCGAGAGCGGCCTCGTCCTTGGCTCCTCCCAGGAAGCAGCGCAGCAGCCCTTTGCCGGCGGGGGCGCGGTGCGGAAACTTGTTGTGCACGAAGGTGCAGGCCAGCATGCGGCGGCCTTCGCTGCGCGGCACCAAAAAGCCAAAGCCCGGCGGGAGCGGGCGAAGCTGCTCCTCGCTGTAACCCATCGTGACCGTGATCGACGAGCTATAAGGAATGGCGGCCAGATCGTTCGCCAGCGTGGCATCGACCGGCGAGATTAACTCCGCCGCCGCCCAGGCCGGCGTCGCCAGGATCAAGCCGTCGTACAACTCCGACCCTCCGGTGCTCCAGACCTGCCACTGCCCATAGGCCCTAGCGATTCGGCTCACAGGCGTTGCAGTGCGAACGTTGTCCGGCGCCAGGCGCGCCATCATGGCCGTTACGAGCTGCTGCATTCCGTCCGCAAGCGAGGTGAAAAGCGGCGCCGCTGGCCGGGCGGAGGCCGGCTTTGCCATGCGGCGGCGTGCCGCCAGCATGCCGCGGCTCAGGCTGCCGTATTTCTCCTCCATCTCGACGAAGCGCGGCAGCACGGCGCGCGCGCTCAGTCCGGCGGCATGGCCGCCATAAACCCCGGAAAGCAGCGGATCGGCAAGGCGCTCGACCACCTCGGCCCCGAAGTGGCGCGCCACCATCTGCGCCACGCTCTCGTCGCCGGGCGTTTTCTCGTTCCGGGGCCGCGGCGAATGCAGCAACTCGGCCAGCATTCTCAGCTTGGTGATAAAGGAGAAGAGCGGAGACAGGGCGGTGGGCAGGACGCGGGTGGGCACCATGAACTGCAAGCCGTCGGGCATGGCAATGAGCCGGTTGCGCACCACGATGTAGGTCTTGCGCAGATGGTCGTTCGAGCCGATAAGCTGATCGCCAATACCGAGCTCGCGGCAGAGCACCGCCGCCCACGGCTTTTCGCTCAGAAACGAATCAGGCCCGGCCTCGACCAGGCAGCCGTCCACGCGTTCGGAGAGCAGCGACCCGCCCACGCGCGGCGCGCTTTCAAACAGGACATAGTCAAGGGCAGCGCCCTTGGCGCGCGCGTTCTCCAGAGCCAGGGCAGCGCTCAGGCCGGAGATGCCCGCACCGATGATCGCGATCCGCATCATCGCCGCCCGGCTCCGGAATCGCCAGCATCGGAAGATGCTCCACATTTGCCTTCTTTTGCCGAATGTAGAGAAGTTGTTTTTGTATCTGCACGTGCCCCACATTTGCCTTCTGTGGGCAAATGTGGGTAATTTGCCTTTTCATCGGCAGTGATGCTCAGCCTTGCGGCGGCAACGGCGGCCACGGCGCGGGCAAAGGTGGAGCTGTCGTTCAGCGACTCGGCCCGCCACAAGCGCATGCCCTGCTGATCGGCGAACTGGCGGAAGGCAATGTCGATGTCGTACAGGATCTCGACATGGTCGCAGACGAAGCCGATCGGCTGCACAAAAATTCCCGTGTGACCGGCCTGCTTCAGCGCCAGAATCGTGTCTTCCACGGCCGGCCCCAGCCATTCTCCGCCTGACATGCCCTGGCTCTGGAAGGCAAAGCGCCAGCCACCGTCTGCTGGGGCGAAAATCTCGGGAACAGCGGCGGCCACCAGCGCGGCGGTTGCGCGCGCCTGCCGCTCGTACGGATCGCCTTCGGCGGGGTCCCCAGTCCCGCTTGGCGGGACCAATTTTGCGTCCGCTGGGGTGGGGGTAATAGTCCGCAGCGGGACGCTATGCGCGGTGAAGATGACCGGCAGCGGGCAGCCGGCTTCGGCGCAAGCCCGTGTCCATCCCTGCCGCAGTCTTTCGGCAAAGGCCTCTATCAGCAGCGGATGATCGTGCCAGCTCTCCACGAAGTCGATGGTGAAGGGAAGCGCCGCTTCCGCCCCCCCGGCGCCTGCTTGGGACGCGGGCGCCATGGCCTCGCCCGCCGCCGCAGCCAGCGCGCGGCGATAGAGCCCGACACTGGTGCGCGAGTTGTGCGGGGCCAGGCAGATCACCACCGCATGAGTGATGCCGTCTTCGGCCATCTTGCGAACGGTGTCGCGGATATATGGCCGCCAGTTGCGCATCCCCACATAGACCGGCAGGCCGCTGGCGCGGGCGACGGCCTCGGCCTGGCGCAGGGTGATTTCCGTCAGTGGAGAGCGGCCAATCAGGCTGTAGCGGTGCTCGACTTCGCGCACCACTTCCTCGGGCAGCGCCCGCCCGCCGGTTATGTTGCGCAGATATTCGGGAATCTCCTCCACCCGGTCGGGACTGCCGTGCGCCAGCAGCAGGATCGCCTGCCGGCGCGGGCGAATTCTGTCTTTGCCTTTGCTGGTGCGAGGCGGGGCGTCTTGCTTGCCTTTGGGGTGAGCCGTCATGTCGTCCTCGCGGATTCCGCCCGCATGGCGGCGCTCTGCTCTTTGACGAAGCTGGCCAGCTCTTTCACCCTCTCGACCGGGGTATACGGCAGAATTCCGTGACCCAGGTTGAAGATGTGTCCGGGACGGCCATTGGCCTGGCGCAAGATGGTCTCCGCGCGCTGCCGTAACTCGGGCCATGGAGCGAACAACGCCACCGGATCGAGGTTTCCCTGGATGGCGGGCCCGTGTCCCATACTCTGCCAGGCCTGGTCGAGCGGGATGCGCCAGTCCACGCCGATGACCTCGGCGCCGGTTTCCAGCATCGATGGCAGCAGGGTGGCGCTATCGGTGGCGAAGTAGATTACCGGGGCGCCGGCGCGGCGCAAGCGCGAGATCAGTTCGGCGGTGCGCGGCAGGGCATAGCGGCGATAATCGTCGACGCCCAGGCATCCCACCCAGCTATCGAAAACCTGCAGCACGTCAGCACCGTGCTGCACCTGGTCCACGGCATACTCGGCCAGAACGTCGACCAGCTTGGCGAGCAGCTCGTCCCAGAGCTCGGGCGAGCGGTACATCAGCTTTTTCACTTCCGCGTAGTCGCGCGAGCCGCCGCCCTCGACCATGTAGCTGGCCAGGGTGAAGGGAGCGCCACAGAAGCCGATCACCGGCAGCCTGCCGCTGAAGTGGTTGGCCACTATGGCCACGGCCTCGGAGACGTACATCAGGTCCTTGGCGCGGTCAGTGCGCAGGGCGTGGATGCCGGCGGCCTCGCGCAGCGGACGCTCGATGATGGGGCCTTCACCGGCGGTGAACTGAAAGGACAGGCCCATTACTTCCAGCGGCAGCAGCAGGTCGGCGAAGATGATGGCGGCGTCCACGCCCAGCGCTTCGGCCGCGGTAATGGTCACCTCGGCCGCCAGGGCCGGCTTCTTGCAGATTTCCACCAGCGAATGATGCTTGCGCACCTCGCGGTATTCCGCCATGTAGCGTCCCGCCTGGCGCATGAACCAGACAGGGGTGGCCTCGGTGGGCAACTTCTTGCAGGCTCGGACGAGAAGCGAATTCGCGGCAGCCATAAACTTAAGAATGTAGCAAATTTCGCCGTCTTGCGGGCCCTTCGACTCGCTCCGCTCGCTCAGGGCAGGCTAACAACGAGGAGAAGCGACGGGAGCCCGCAGGCACCGGGGTCCCCGGCAGAAACCGTATTTGTTTCTGCTGGGGTGAAAGAAATCCTGAGCGAAGCGAAGGATCTAGCCGCTTTGCGGGCGTGGTTAGTTGTTTGCCTTCATTGACTGTTTGCTGACGGCTGTTTGCCTTTGCGGCGACGGACGCAAACCAAGCGGGGATTTATCTGTGCTGCAAAGAAAAGAATTCGGGAATGCCGGAAATACAGGAAGAAAAAAATGCGGAAAAAATAAAAAAGAGGACAAAATTCAGAGCTCTCGCCGAGCCCCTGAGCTCGCCCTCCCTTGCGGTCTGTTTGAAATCTGAGCAGAGTTTCGCCTGGATCCAGCAGCAAAGCAATAGGGGGAATCCCTGAAATTAAACTTTGACTAAAAAGGAAGCAGTAGACGGTTCCCTTGTTTGTAATTTGTTCAACATCCAGCCTGTGCCCCTGAAAGGTTTAGCGGCAGGCAAGCGAGAGCCGCGCTAGTTAGAGCTGGGAGGCATACTCCTTTGCCCCTGGTAACCAGCTTGGAAATTCCTTGCTAATCTTGCTTTGAGCGCAAGCTTCGGATAGCGCTACCGCTTCGCCGGCCGATATCTTTTGCTCAAGCGGTAAGCGATGTATGAAGTTGCTTTGCAGCCAATTTGGCCGGCGTGCCGGAAAGGCTCGGGACTTCATGTCCCCGCGACACCTTAGCAAGCCCAACCAGGGCGCTTGCCGAGGACCCCGGAGGTGGAGAAATGACGGTTGTAAACATGGCAGAAGCTGCGAACACTAAAAGCATGAACCGGGTTCAGCCGGATTCCGGGCCTGCCTCTGGCGCGGTGGAAGCTCGCTGGCAGGCGGTTCTGAACCGGGACGCTGCCGCCGATGGCAAGTTTGTCTTTGGCGTAACCAGCACCGGAATTTACTGCCGGCCAACCTGCCCGGCGAAGCGGCCCCGGCGAGAGCGTGTCCGCTTCTTCGATTCGCCGCAAGCGGCCGAACGGGCCGGCCTGCGCGCCTGCCTGCGCTGCAAACCCGATTGGCAGGCGGGAGCGGCGTCGCTGGTCGAGCGCATCTGCCGGTATCTGGAAGCTCACTGCGAAGAAAAGGTCACGCTGGAGTCGTTGAGCAAGGTGGCGGGCATGAGCGCCTTCCATCTGCAGCGCCGCTTCAAGCGCGAGATGGGAATCTCACCGCGGCAGTACCTGGAGTCGGTGCGTTTCTCGAAGTTCAAGCGCGGCTTGCGCAACGGCACGGTCACCCGGGCGCTGGTCGAGAGTGGCTACAGCTCGCCCAGCCGCGTCTATGAAACCGCCAGCAAAAAGCTGGGAATGCAGCCACGGCGCTTCAGCGCCGGAGCCCCGCGCGAGCATCTGCGTTTCACCACATTTGCGAGCGAGTTGGGAGAGGTCTTGCTGGCAGCCAGCGATGCCGGCGTTTGCTGCGTGCAGTTTCTGGGCAAGGATGCAGGCGAGGCCCGCATGCGCTCCGAGTATCCGCGGGCGCAGTTCAGCCGCGACGACGCCGGGCTCGAACCGTGGTCGGCGGCGGTTGCCGAGCTGATCCGCGGGCAGAAGCCGGCGCAACGCATCCCGCTCGATATTCGCGGCACCGCTTTTCAGCAGCTTGTCTGGCAGCAATTGCAGAGGATTCCCGCCGGCCAGACGCGGAGCTATACCGAGGTGGCGCAGGCGGTGCGCAAGCCGCAGGCGGTTCGCGCCGTGGCGGGCGCTTGCGCCTCGAACCATATTGCCGTGGTGATTCCGTGCCATCGGGTGGTCCGTGGCGACGGCGCCCTGTCGGGCTACCGCTGGGGCACGGAGCGCAAGCGGCGCTTGCTGGAGGCTGAAGCCGCCCGCCACTGAGCGGCGGCCAGACAGCCATGCTCGCCGAGCATGCGGTAGACGAGCGCGACCGGCAATCCGACCACGTTTGCATAGTCGCCGCGAATGCCGCTGATCCAGCGCGAAGCCCGGCCCTGGATGGCGTAGGCTCCGGCCTTGTCGAGCGGCTCGCCGCTGGTCACGTACTCTTCAATCTCCCGGTCGGTGAGGGGTTCGAAGCGCACCTCGGTGGACTCCAGGCGCGTGTCAGTGAAGGCCTGCCCGTCGGAGTCAGGTCCGCGCAGGCAGACGCCGGTGATGACCTCGTGGGAGCGTCCGGAGAGCAGGCGCAGCATCCGCTTGGCTTCGGCTGCGTCGCGCGGCTTGCCGAGCACACGGCTGCCGGCGACCACAATCGTATCCGCCGCCAGCACCAGGCTCTCCGGCTCAAGGAGCGCGATTTTAACCGCCTTCTCGCTGGCCAGACGCATGGCGAAATGGCGCGGCGATTCGCCCGTGCGCCGGGTTTCGGCGATCTCGGCCACACGGACGCGAAACCTGATCTCCGCGTTGCGCAGCAGTTCCGCCCGTCTCGCCGAGGCAGAAGCAAGCACTAACATGGCTTTCGATTGTAATTCACGCGCGCGGGTCAGGACCGTCTTGCCTGACGTTTTCTGCGGCGCATTCCCAGCTCGATCAGACCATACATTACCAAGCAAATCCAGGCATCCAGAATCAGCCCAAGATCGAGACGGAAGGGAATGTGGTGCGCGCTGACCGGCAGCAGCGGCCCCAAGAGAAAGAAATAGACAATGTTCCCGCTGACCACGGCGACCAGTGACTTGAGGCAATTCAGCAGCACTTCTGTTGGAACCCAATGTGAGCGGAAAAGTTATCTGGTGAAAGGCGGTTTTGGTGGCAAATCTGGTAGTAGGTCAATTTGAAGGGTGCATCAGGTTCCGCGGCACACTTTTTGGCGCTAACCTGGGAAATGGCCCGCCCGGGGTCCCCAGCAAACGCCGCTGTTGCGTTTGATGGGGTGGAAGGTCAGCCCAAAAGCAGGACGGGACGTGGGGCACCCGCCTGTGTGGAAATTCAAATTGACCCACTACTGAAAATTTGGTACGAGTCCTACGTGCCAGTATTTCTTGAAAAGTTCGTGCTACCGGTCCTCGCTGCGTCGATAATAGCCATAATCGTGCTTAACCCGTTCAATCTTGACCGACAGCAGCGAATTTCCCTTCTCATAGGCGTACTCGCAATCGCTTACTTTGTGGGTTACAGCCTCTATAAGGGAAGTGCCGCAAAGACGACCATTACTCCACCATCCCCGCCGACCATTAATCAGAGTTCAACAGATTCCGCTTGCTCCAATGTGGTAACTGGCGGAAGCGCGACCATTGACTGTTCGCCGAATAAGGAGCCAAATGCCAACAAGCCAGCTCCCAAAAGCCCTTAACTTCGTTGTCGTGCTCGCCATGGCACTGCAGGGCTTCGGCCAGACGAAGCCGAATGTCACACAGCAAGCGAAAAACGCCAGATGCAGCAACATCGTCGCTCTCGCCGGCAATGTCAACATTAAATGCTCGGCCCTTACGCCAGAACAACGTAAGTTGATTGAGGGCATTCCCGCTGTTCTCAATAAAATTCTCGCCAATCAGCTCGATCCGAGTGCAGTGATGGCGAAACTTGATGAAATTCTAGCAGCCGCTTCTCGGCCAACCCAGACCTGCATCGGCAGCAACTGCGCAGGGACAAATTATGGGAACCAAAGTATCAATTTTGGAACGCCCCATCCGCCTCCGAGCATAAGTTTTATCCAAGAACCCATTAAACCCGCAACCAGCGCGAATGATCAGCAAAAGCAAATGACGCCCGGAATTGACCGCCCTGGAGTAAAAGTCACCATCACCCTTAATGATATTTTCTATAATCCTGCATTTGTTGTTAGGTGTAGTGTTCCATGCACACTATCAGAGGGCATCGTGGAGGGCGCATCGTCCGTGCAGGCACTGAACTCTCCCCAAGACCCAACTATTGCTGGTGCAATGTTCACGATCCCAAGCCAAATGTTCACAGGGACTAAGGTATTTTTGTCGTTCAGGTCAAATGATAATCGGGCCGTTTCTGTCTTAGAGGCAGCTCCGTATATACCCCCACGGAGATACTAAAAGCGGTAGCACCAGTCGAAATCCAAACTGCACCACTACCCAAATCGGTCGGCGTTTGACTTGCACCCTCCAATTCTTTAGCCTTTTTGATTCCACCCCCGGGCTTGGAGGAATCATGCGTGACATCATTGCCACTGACAAGGCTCCAAAGGCGCTTGGGCCTTATTCGCAAGCGGTGAAGGCCAACGGATTTGTCTTCCTGAGCGGACAAATTGCTCTTGATCCGGCCACCCAGCAGTTGGTCTCGGGCGGCATTGCCGAGCAGACCGAGCGCGTGCTGCGGAATCTGGAGGCGATCCTGGCGGCTGCCGGCTCCAGCCTGGAGAAGGCGGTGCACTGCGCGGTTTTTCTGAAGGATATGAATGATTTCGCGGCCATGAACGAAGTTTACGGCAGGTTTTTCCGCCAGAGTCCGCCGGCGCGCACCACCGTCGCGGCGGCGCGCTTGCCCAAGGATAGCCTGGTGGAAATCGACGTGATTGCCCTGGCCTAAGCCGCACACAGCTTAACCGCCCCAGCCTTGGCTGCGCGAAAGGCTGGGGCACCCGTCCCGCGACCGCTGCTTGAACCCGTTTCAGGACTGCGTTTCCGGCTTCGCCGCCGGCGGCTTTTGCGCATCGGGCTTTTTGTTGTCTGAGTCCTTGCTCTCGGAGCCCGCCGACTTTTCCTTCTTCGCTTTGCCCGGTTTCTGCTTGGTCTTGATGGGCTCGCGGATATTCATGCCCTCCGGTTTGGAGAAAAGCTTGGCATCGAAGGGGAGCTGCGTGTAGGAATCGTACGCGTAGGTATACTGGCCGGCGCCCTTCTTCAGAATGACCACCAGCGGAACTTCGGGGGTACCGCCGCTGTAGAGCAGCAGCTCAGCATCGCCAAGCTTGACGGTGTAGCTGTTGGTTGGTTTGCCTTGCAGCACCGGGCCTGCTTGCGGCTCCCCGGCTTTCTTCTTGAAGTATTGCAACTCGCGCCCGAACTCCAGGTCCAGCAGCGGCTGTCTCAAATCCGGCGCGGATTTAACATCATCCAGGGTAAAGATCGGCAGGCGGCAGCGTGTCGATCCGGGGGACACCAGGTGTCGCCCTTGCCCGGTGACCAGGTTCACCAGCCAGACGTGCGGTTCGTTCATGATGACCACGCCCCGGCGGTCGTTGTCGGGATCGTCGGCTTCCTCGACGCGGCAATAACCGGTTCCCGCGCGGTAGAAGGTCCTGGGCTGCGCCGCATAGCTTCCGAGCTTCATTTCGGAGCTCTCCAGGCGGACCACCAGCTTGGTCATTGTCTTTGGAGGCGGCTGCGGGGCCGGCGGCTTTACCGCCGGCTTGGCCGGAACTTCCGGCGGTGGGGCCGGAGTCTCCGCCTGCTGGACGGGTTTCTGCTCTTGCTTGGGCGGGGGCGAGGTGCATTGGCTGCACAGCAGCACCAGCAGACACGCCAGGACGGCGGAGATCGCTCTCATGGCACGACTCCGCAACGGTTGCCAGGGGTCCCCGGCGAGCGCCACAGTCTCGCTTGCCGGGGTCGAAGAACAGCCGTTGCCGGGGATTTTAGGGCAGTTTAGCAGCCGGGAGCCGCTCTGGCCAGTGTGGGTATGGAAAGCAAAAAACCCTGGTCAGCGGCCGTGGTGGCCCAAGCCTCTTTTGCTTAAGTGGGACTTTTTTTGCAGGAACGAAGTGAGATGTTCGTGCTAGAAAAACCCCACCCTAGCGGCGGCCTGCGCGACGCTAAGGGTGGGGCACCCACTGATTCACCTGCCTGTCTAGCACTTGCCGGCGGCGGCGGCCTTGGCCTTAAAGCCGTTTACCCCCAAGGCCTTGGCGAAGATCCGCAGCAGCGAGCGGACGCTGGCTTCCGTGGCCAGCGGACCCATGAGGCCGATGCGGAAAATCTTGCCAGCCAGCGGGCCGAAGCCTCCGGCAACCTCAATGCCGTTCTGCTCCAGCAGCATATTGCGCACGGCGGCGTCGTTGACGCCTTCCGGAACGCATGGCGTGTTCAGGTTCCAGATGCGATTTCCCTCGGCCACGTGCATGCGCAGGCCCAGCGCCTCAATGCCTTTCACGAATGACAAGTGCGCCTTGCGATGCCGCTCCCAGCGTTTCTCCAGGCCCTCTTTCACGATGGCCAGCAGCGCCTCATGCAGGGCGTAGAGCAGCGAAGCCGAAGCCGTGTGGTGATACTTGTGCGGCGTCTGGAAATAGTATTCGTTCAGCAGCTTCAGATCGAGATACCACGAGTTGGTGGCTTTGCGCGCCTGCAGCCGCTCCCACGCCCGCGGCGAAACCGTGATGGGGGCCAGTCCAGGGGGACAGCTCAGGCCTTTCTGGCTGCAACTGTAGGCGATGTCGATGCCGGTTTCGTCCACCTTGACCGGCATGGCGCCCAGCGAGGTGACGCAGTCGGCGATGACCAGGGCATCCACCGCATGGGCCGCCGCGCAAATGGCGTTGCCGGCTTGCAGCGCCCCCGTCGAGGTCTCGGCGTTGACGTAGGCCACCACCTGCGGCCTTTCGCGCTGGATGAACGCGGAAGCCTCATCGTCGCCGAACACCTCTCCCCAGGGCTTTTCCAGACGCACCAACTCCCCGCCCTGGCGCCGGATCATCTCGCTGATGCGATCGCAGAAGTAGCCGTTGGCGAAAACGGCTGCCTTGGTTCCGGGTTCGACAAAGTTGGCAACCGCTGTTTCCATCCCGGAGCTGCCGGTTCCGGAGATGGCGAAGGTCATGGGGTTCTTGGTGCCGAAGACGAGCTTCAGCATCTGCACGGCTTCCTCAAAGACCTTGAAGAAATAAGGGTCCAGATGGCCAACCACCGGCTTGGCCATGGCCTTGTAGACGCGCGGCTCAACCTGCGACGGTCCGGGACCGTACAGCAGCCTTTTTGGGGGCCGCACCGGAGAGATTCCAGCTTTGCTTTGCGCTTTAACAGCCATATGATGACTCCCGATTATTAAGATTGCCTGCTAAACAGCTATTGTATTCCCCTGTCAAGCGGAGGTGAATGGAAAGCAGAAGCCGGGGCGGGCTGGTTCCTAATTGGAACTCCGGGCCCGGGGGCGTTTGCGCGCCGGCGTGGCGCTCCTATTTTCCCGCCGGGCTGGGCAGCGACAGGAGCGCTTCCACCCGGTATCCGGCATCCGCAGCCGCCCGCAGAGATTGCTCCAGTTGGCGCTCCAGCGAGCTGACCGCCTCGCGATCAGCGGTTGGCGCCTCGGCCAGACGCAACAGCGAGGGCAGCGCCATCCACCAGAGGAAGCACTCGAATGGCTCCTTGACGAAGAATTGCTCGTCCTGGTAGCGATGCACGCCGATCAGCCAGGCCACGTCGGGGTCGTGCAGCCAGGTGAAAGGACCGCTGGCAGCCGAAGGCCTTCTGCGCGCGCCGTCCGCGAAGTAGGCATGGGCGAAGGTGGCGCGCACCCGGGCAGCGGCCCGCCAGCGCTGCTCGCCCTGCCATCCCAGTTCGCGGAAGGACTCGGCCATGGACTCGCGCAAGCGCAGTTGATCGAAGGCCTCGGCGGCACCGCGGTCGGGCGCTCCGGGACGCAGCAACGCGCCAACGGCCCGCAGCGCGGCCCAGGCCAGCACCGTGCCCCAGATGGCAACGGCATGGTCCGCCGGCTCGGCGGAAGGCAGCACCGCGTGCGCCTCTTCCGGCCATGGCTTCGAGAAGAGCCGCTCCAGTTGCGGAATTCGCCGCGCCGCCTCGATTGCGCCGGCAAACTCTTGCACGATCGAGTCCATGCCGCGCGCCACATCCGTGCTCCGCAGTACCCGCAGACTGCGGTAGCCCTCCAGCGAAGTTATCGCCTGAGTCTGTTCGAGGAGTGTGCGCAAGCGATCAAGCAGCGCTTCCAAACCCCCAACTCGTTTGCGGGCTGGCGGCTGCGCGGCGGTGGCCGTCTTAGCGGCAGGCGCGGTCGCGCGTTCGGCTGTCATGAGGCCGGCGACGCTGGCGACGATCTCCGGCTCCAGCAACGACCGCAGCGCGTCGTGCACCGGCCGCAGACGCAGGTCGCGCAGAGCATCGTCGAGGCTGGAGACGCCCCGGCCGCCCAGCATCTCGCACAACGCGCCCCAGGGATGGCCCTCATCCTCGCGCAGGTCGCGCCAATCCAGAAAGACGTGATGCTTGTAAGCGCCCAGTTCGACATACATTCCGCGCTCGGCCACATCGCTGGCGCGGTGCAGGTATTCGAGCCCGCCCAGGGTGTCACGGCAGGCCAGAAACATGGCGGGATCGTGCGCCAGCCCCAGCGCTTCGCCCAGGGTGCGCTGGCGCAGATGTTTGCCGCCCTCGGGCGTCTTCTGCACGTAGGCGCAAGACAGGCGCACCCAGCCGCGCGTCTCGGCGTAGCGGTTGTTGTAGATGACCAGCGCGCGTTCCTGGCCGAGCCGGTTGGAATAGGCAAAGACGTCTTCGTTGACGTTTCCCTGCTCGGTGTAGAAGTCGTACAGCAGGAACTCCTGCACGTCGGCGAACAGGGCGCGACGGTGCAGCAGGGGAGAAATTTCGCGCTCGTGGCGCGCCACCAGCCACTCATCCGGGGTTTCCGGGTTGTAAGCCTTGCGGTACTCCATGCCGTAGCGCTCGGTAAAGCCCTCGATCTGCCCGTGTCCGAACATTGGCAGGCCGGGAAGCGTGGCCATCATGGTGCAGACGCCGAAGTACTTGTCGCCCTTGCCGAACTGGTCCACGGCAGTGCGCTCGTCGGGATTGTTCATGAAGTTGACGTAACGCTTGAGCACCTCGGGATCGAACTCCAGGGTGTTTTTGATTACGCTGCGGTAGTTGGCATTCTCCTCGTCGCGCAGCATGTTCATGAAGGCCGAGTTATAGACCCGGTGCATGCCCAGGGTGCGGACGAAGTATCCCTCCAGCAGCCAGAAGGCTTCGGCCAGCAGCAGCGTGCCGGGAACCTCGGCGGCCACGCGGTCGACCAGTTCGCGCCAGAACTCTTGCGGCATGGCGGCATCGAACTCCGCCTTGGTCATGCCGTGCTCGGCGCGCGACGGAATGGCGCCACCGGTGCCCGGAACCGGAAACCACAGGCGCTGGTAGTGCTGCTTGGTGAGGGTCATGGCGGCATCGAAGCGGATGATGGGAAACAGCCGCGCCACGTGCAGGATGGTCTGGATGACGGCCTCGCGCACCTCGGGAATCAGGTAATTGAGCTGCGCCGTGTCGTTCCAGGGAAAGCTGGTGCCGTCGTTGCCGTGGTAGATGTAGCGCTTGTCGCCGCTCCAGCGGTCGCCGCGCCGGAAGACCACGGCGGCGTCGGTGCGGTTGTAGTAGTGGTCGTCGATTTTGATTTCCACCCGCCCGTCATTCGACAGGTCCGGCCCCTCGAAGCTGTAGGAGGGAAACGGCGAGTAGGGCAACTGCACGAACCAGTCCGGATGCTGGATGACCCAGCGCGAATCGATGCCCATGTGGTTGGGCACCATGTCGCTGGCCAGGCGAATGCCGCGGGCGGCGGCGCGGTCGCGCAGGTTCAGGTAGGCGGCTTCTCCGCCGAGATCGCCGGCAATGGTGTAATCGTGCAATGAGTAGGCCGAGGCGGCCGCTTCAGGATTGCCGGTCAGCCGCTTGATCAACTGCGAGGCGCGGCTGCGCTCCCAGACGCCGATCAGCCAGAGAGCGTTGAAGCCGCGGCGGGCCAGCGTGTTCAACTCCTCGTCCGGAATCTGGTCGAGCGTGTGCACCGGGCGGCGGTAGGCGCCGGAGAGCTGGTCCAGCCAGACGTATATGCTCTTGGCGAGCATGACCGTGCGCGGCATCCACTCGACGTCCTGGCTGAAGCGCTCATACTCGAACTCGCGGTCGCGGAAATGCGGGATGGCGGCGGCGCTGGAGTCGCCGAAGGTGGGGCCCATGCCGCCGCGGCGCTCGGCAGGATGGAAGCGCATCCAGATGGCGACCTGCTCCTCCTTGAGCACGTCCAGAGCCACCAGCAGGCGGCGCAGCATGTCGCCGAGGAAGGGGGCCCAGCGCTTGCGGATGAAGGCGATCTGCCCTTCCAGCGAGTCCGGCGAAGCCAGCACCGGCGCCCGCAGCAGGTCCACCAGGTTCTGTTCCTCGAAGCGCGGGCGGGTTTCGAAGTAGTCGCGCAGCCCGGAGGTGAGCTTGGTATAGGCGGTGGAGCTGGCCAGCGGCTCGTCGTCGAACAGCTCTTTCAGCGGTTTGAAGGCGGGGTTCAGGTTCGCCAGCCACAGCATCATCAGCTCTTCCAGAGCGACGGCCCGATGCGGGACCTCGCCCGTGGCGCCGCGCAGCCACTCCGCCGCGTTCTGCTCGCCGCGATAGACCGCGACCGGCGGGAACTCATCGACAAAGGCCAGCAGCGTGGTTTCCAGCGCCGGTTTCCCCAGCCGCGCCTCGAACCAGGCGAGCGCATCCGGCAGGTTGCGCGGGTCCCGCTGCCGGCGATAGAGGGCATAGACGAAGTGCATGACCTCGTCAATCAGCCCCATGGCATTGACCGCGCCGGGGTTAACCGCCAGCTCCGGATGCTGGGCCACATCCCGCGCCTGGTTCATGCGTTCCGCGAGCTGCCTGGTGGCGGCCAGATTGGCGAACACCACGTTGCCGGAAAGCGAGAACAGCTCCTGGCTGAAGCGGTAGCGGTCGCGCGCCCGGCGGGAGACGTGGAACTCGAATTTGGGAGTGGGGCCAGTCATGCTGCACTGATGATTTTAGATGTTCAGGCCAAAACCCGCATCTTCTGCCCCAGCGAGCGCAAAGGCGGCACTCGCCGGGGACCCGCCATCAGTTTCTCACGCCAGCAAACGCGACCGGTCCGGGCGAATGGGCGACCTACATTTGCCGGGGCGAAAACCATTGTTCTGTTTGCGGACCGCTTGCTCGGATACACTGTCGGGAGCGGCAGGGA
>JBEKQR010000008.1:0-26681 GCA_049519515.1 Candidatus Korobacteraceae bacterium | reverse complement strand
TGGGCGTGTTCTTCGGGGTGGTCGCGGTCACGCGCTACATTTCACTGGGCTCGGTGGTGGCAGCCGCGCTCTTCCCGGTGTGCTTTTACCTGCTGCAGCCGGCGCGCGCTACGCCCGGGGTTATGATCATGATCTCCGGCGTATCGCTGCTGATCATCTATCGCCACAAAACCAACATCAGCCGGCTGTTGTCCGGCACCGAACACCGCTTCGGCGCCAAGTGAGGAATTAGAAGTGAGCGAAATCGCGGTCATCGGGGCTGGAGCGTGGGGCACGGGATTGGCTATCGTTCTGGCCCGCAACGGAGTGCATCGCGTGCGGCTGTGGGCCTACGAGCCGGAGGTCTGCCAGGCGATCGAGAGTTGCCGCGAAAACCCGCTGTTTCTTCCCGGCGCCACCATACCCGCGTCCGTTCATGCCACCAATGCTCTCTCCGAGGCGCTCGAAGGCGCGGCAATGGTGGTCGGCGTCATGCCTTCGCACCATGCCCGCGCTCTTTACCGGCAGATGAAGCCTCATGTCCGCCCGGAGATGCTGTTCGTTTCGGCTACCAAGGGCATTGAAAACGATTCCCTGATGCGCATGAGCCAGGTCATCCAGGAGGTGTTCGGCGAGGGCCCGGACGGCTTCCGGCCACGGCTGGGGGCGCTGTCCGGTCCGTCATTTGCCCGCGAAGTGGTCAAGGGCGATCCCACGGCCATCACCATTGCTTCCGAGGACGATGCGCTTGCCCGCCAGGTGCAGCACGAATTCAGCGATCCCAAGTTCCGCCTCTATCGCCATCACGACATCATCGGCGTGGAGCTGGCCGGGGCGTTGAAGAACATTATCGCCATCGCCGCCGGCGTGGTGGACGGCCTTGGCCTCGGATTCAACACCGTGGCCGCGCTGGTCACCCGCGGACTGGCGGAGATGACCCGCCTGGTGGTCGCCTGCGGAGGCCGCGCGGAAACCATGGCCGGACTGGCGGGCCTGGGAGACCTCGTCCTGACCTGCACCGGCCATCTCTCGCGCAACCGCAGCGTGGGGGTGGAGCTGGGCAAGGGGCGCAAGTTGGACGAAGTTATCGCCGGCATGCATGGCATGGTGGCCGAAGGCGTGCTCACCACCAACGCCGCCGTCGGCCTGGCCCGCCAGCACGGCGTGGAAATGCCCATCACCGAGCAGGTGCACGCGCTGCTGCGCCAGGGCAAGCCGCCGCGTGAGGCCATCCACGAGCTGATGACACGGCCGTTCACCACGGAAGTAAAGCTGTATTGAACAAGCGCAAGGCAGCGAGAGCGAGATGAGTTATAGGTCAGGAGAACGTATGATCGAAATTCAAAGAGACAAGAATAATCAACCATTTATTCAGTGGCAACAGTTCGGCCAGGGCTGGAAACGCGCATGGATTCAGCGCAGGACTGGTGATAAGGACTGGGCGGAAACAGTTAGGTATATTAACGTCGTTCAAGCACATGGTGCTACGGGCGGTCCTGCTGGTAATGCGACGGATTTCCCCAGCAGGTTCCGGACGAACAGATCTTGGAGGCTTTTGTAGCTGCGCTCTGTGCAGTTACAGGTTGCCGATTGCCACGCTAGGCAAAGTAGGCAGGTGCCCCACATTCGCGGAGCCGGGGTCCCCGGCAAACGCCGTTGTTGGGTTTGTTGGGGTGAAAGCCGCAGGCGGAGCTAAGGTGGGGTTGTTGTTTGCGCCAACGAGACTACCCCACGTTTGCCAACAGAAGGCAAACATGGGGCACCCACGATCCATCCCTACTTCTTGATCACGCCGCAGGCGATCCGGTCTCCGGAGTTGCCCGCCGGGTCGGATTTCTCATCGTCAGCCTTCGCATGGACGACCAGCGCCGTTCCGCCTCCGCTGAACAGCGAATCGCCGCCGAAAGTAAGATTCGGCGCGACCAGCGTCGCCTTGGCCTTACCCTTGGCATCGACCGTGAAATTGGGCAGGTCGCCGGCGTGAGGGCCCGCTGGATTTTGCAGTCCGTGGTGCTTGCCATCGGGATTGAAATGCGGACCCGCCGAGGTGAAGGCCGGAGGCTCGCACTTTGCGTTCTGGTGAACATGAATGGCATGTGCTCCGGGCGGGAGATCGTGCAGGTTGAGCTTGATCTTTACGCCTTTGGCGGCTTTTGTGAGTGTTGCTGTCCCAACGTCTTTGCCCTGACTGTTCTGCAGGTTGACGGCAACCGACTTCGGCTCCTTGGGCTTATCTGCCGCGAAGGCCAGGGACAACGTAAGACACGCGACACTGACCACGAACATCAGTTTCCGGAATGACATCTTGCTATCCTCCGAAGCTCTGAGATTTGATTTCCGAATTTCCAGTTGCATTGCGCGGCTGGATTCAACAGCGAAAAGCGGCCGAAGAACAGTATAGGTGATTTGCCGGAGCTATTTTTTGCTGGAACCACAAAACTTTTTGGATAGAATCCCTAAGATGCCTTTCCAGGCTGCTTATCTCGAACTTCACCGCACGGGCGAATTGCAGCGCCGGGCGGAGCGGGCGCTGGCCAGGCTCGGCGATTGCGCCTTCTGCCCGCGCGCCTGCCACGTCGATCGCACGCAGGTGAAGGCATCCAGCTCGGTATGCCAGGGCGGGCGCTGGGCGGTGGTCAACAGCGCCTTCGCCCATTTCGGAGAAGAGAGCTGCCTGCGCGGTAAGCGCGGCTCGGGGACGATTTTTTTTGCCGGCTGCAATCTGCACTGCGCCTTTTGCCAGAACTGGGAGATCAGTTGCGGGGGCGAGGGCGGCGAAATCACGGCCGAGGAGCTGGCGGCGCTGATGCTCCGCTTGCAGGAGGAAGGCTGTCACAACCTGAATTTTGTGAGCCCGTCGCACGTCGTAGCCCAGATCCTGGAGGCGCTGGTCATAGCCGCCGGCCAGGGACTGCGGCTGCCGCTGGTGTATAACTCCGGCGGCTACGACTCGCTCGCCAACCTGGAACTGCTCGATGGCGTGATCGATATCTATATGCCGGACTTCAAGTTCTGGGAGAGCGCGCAGGCCCGGCGTTACTGCGACGCCCCGGATTACCCCGAAATCGCTCGCCAGGCAATCCGCGAAATGCACCGCCAGGTTGGTCCGCTGACGCTGGATGGCGGCATAGCCCGGCGCGGATTGCTATTGCGGCACCTGGTGATGCCGGGCGAGGCGACCACCCCCGCAGATGCAACAGCGGCATCTGCCGGGGGCCCCGGGGCGGGCACGGCGGCCATCCTCAATTGGGTGGCGCGCGAGCTGGGCCGCGATACCTATGTCAACCTGATGGCGCAGTATCATCCCGCGGGACGGGTGCGCCACGGCGAGTTTCCAGAAATCGACAGCCTGATTTCGCAGCACGAGTTTCGCCGCGCGCTCGAAGCGGCACGACAAGCCGGCTTAAGCAGGCTGGACCGGCAGTAATTACACCTCAGTCGAGCCGCCCCTATGCGTAGACCGCCAGTTCCTTGGCCTTGGTCTCCGGCAGCAGGAGAGCAGCGACTATCACCAGCGAGTACGCCGTCGCGGCAACCACCCCGACCGCCGGACCAAGCGAAAACTTGTCACTAAGCACGCCAACCAGGGCGGGGAAAAAAGCGCCGATTCCGCGGCCGGCGTTGTAGGCAAAGCCCTGGGCCGTGCCGCGCAACCGCGAAGGGAAAAGCTCGCTGAGAAAGGCTCCCACTCCGGCGTTGGTGGCCGAGGCAAAGAAGCCGAGAGGGAATCCGAGGATTAGGATCATGGTGTTGTTCACGGCGGCAAACATATAGACGACAACCGTAATGGTGGCCGCGCAGGCGCACAGGACAAAGCTCCACCTGCGGCCCAGCCAGTCCGCGATATAGCCGCCAATTACATAGCCCAGCCAGGATCCCAGAATATTCACCAGCAGGAAGGCCCCGGTGTTGGTGACCGAGAGATGGCGCACCGTCCGCAAATAGGTGGGCAGCCAGGTGAGTATGTTGTAGTTCCCGCCCAGGATGCCCATGGTAAGCAAGGTGGCAAGCACGGTGGTCTTGCCGGTCGGTCCGATGAAAATATCCCAGAAGCGGGGCGCCTCGGCGCCGTCGACAATCTTCTTGCGGGTGGCGACGTAAACCTCCGGCTCCTTGACGAACCGGCGGACAAAGAAGACGAGCAGCGCCGGCAGCATTCCGGCAAAGAAGAGGTATCGCCAGGCCTGTTGCGCCGGAAACAGGTTGAAGATGAGGGTGAACAGCAGCGCCGCCGCGCCATAGCCCACCGACCAGCCGCTTTGCACCGAGGCCACCGCCTTGCCCCGGTATTTGGCCTGGACGGTCTCGGCAATCAGCACCGCGCCGGCGGCCCATTCTCCGCCAAAGCCGAAGCCCTGCAAGGCGCGCGCAGCCAGCAGTTGCCCGAAGGAATTGGTAAGCCCGCTGATGAAGGTAAAGGCGGAGAACCACAGGATCGTGATCTGCAGTATGCGCACGCGCCCGTAGCGGTCGGCAAGAATGCCGGCGACCCAACCGCCTATGGACGAGACGACCAGCGCCACGGTCCCCACCAAGCCGGCCTGCGCCCTCGTCATCCCCCAAACAGCAATCAGGGTCGGGACGGCAACTGCGTACATCTGCACGTCCATCGCGTCGAGCGCCCATCCTCCGAAGCAGGCCCAGAACGTGCGCCGCTCCTGCAGCTTCATCTCCCGATACCATTCCATGGCGGTTCTACCTCCATGGGCATTTTCGCCCACACGTGTGTGATTCAGAACTGGTTGAGCCAGGGTGTGCGACTCACAATACCTCATGCCGCAACCATCTGGCAAAAGCTTTATTAGGGTACGACATGGCGCCAACCGGCCAAGCCGGCGCTCCAACCGAAGCTGGCGCGAAGGCCGTATTGTGGAACCTGACACGCGCACTCTTGAAACGGCCTCGTAATCCTGCTGCTATTCGTTCCTGGGAGTGGCATAATCCAGCTTCGGCCATTCAGATAACGGTTACTGGATGATCCGCGCACTGATCATCACCGCGAGCCTTCTCTTTTTCCTGGCGACAGCCTGTATCGAGACGCGCCCCGCAGCCCTGCGCGTCGAGGCGCCGGCTCATGAGTTGCCGGCGGATGGGGCTTCGTCCCTGGTGCTGAGGCTGCGCGTCTCCGATGGGCAAAGCATTACGACAACCGCCATCGACGCCCGCCTGCTGGAAGGAGGCGCCATGGGGACGGTCCTGCTGCGCGACGCCGCGGGCGGGACTGTGGAGGCGGTTTACCGCGCGGGAGTCCTGCCCGGTCCGGTCACCATTCGCCTGAGCGGCCGCCAGGTTGCGCCAACCGATATCTCGTTGCTGTTGACGCCGTCCCCGGGCGATAGCTTTGGCGATGGCACGCCTGATTTCCTGCGCCTCGACTCCGCCGCCGATCGCCAGGCGTTTCGCCGCTGGTTCACCTTGATCGCCGAGCACGAGGCCCTGCTCGCCGCCGCCGATCTTTCACCCCAGCAAGCGCAACAACGACGCTTGCCGGGGACCCCGCTTTCACCCCAGCAAGCGCAACAACGGCGCTTGCTGGGGCCCTCGGTGCCCGCGGAGATCAACGACTGCGCCGCCCTGCTGCGCTTTGCCTACCGCGAGTCGATGCGCCGCCACGATGGCCGCTGGATGGCGGAGATGCATTTTGCCGCCGCGCCAGCCGTGCCGGACATCGCCAAATATGAGTATCCGCACACTCCGCTCGGCCCCAGGCTGTTTCGCATTCACCAGGGCGGCTATCAGCCGGCCGATCTGGAGGACGGAAGCTTTGCGGAATTCGCCGATGCCCGCACGCTGCTGAACACCAACACGCACTTCATCAGCCGCGACGTGCGCAAGGCGCTTCCGGGAGATTTGCTCTTCTACCGCCAGATCGGCCAGCGCTCTCCGTTTCACTCCATGATCTACGTCGGCGTCTCCGCTGCGGCAATGGCGGACGCCGGTCCGGCCTCTGCCGGGGCGAAGGACTGGGTGGTGTACCACACCGGCCGGATCGGCAACAATCCCGGTGATGCCACCCCAGCAAGCGCAAAAACCGCGCTTGCTGGGGACCCCGGTGAACTTCGCCGGGCGACGATTTCGACGCTTGCCAGGCATCCCGATCCGCGCTGGCATCCGGTGCCGCAGAACCCCAATTTCCTTGGTGTATATCGCTGGAACATTTTGCGCGAGGCAAACTAATGCGCGTGCTGCGAAACTTGATCGACCTTCGACAGAAATTTGCGGTATACACCTGCGGCAAAACCGCGCTGGCTGTTCTTGTCCTTGCCGTTGTCCTGTGCGCCGCTTTTCCCGCGCCAGGCCAGGAGAAGAGCATTTATTTCTCAGTCAGCACCAACCGGGCTTTTCAGCCGGGCGAGAAGCCGCAAGTGCGCCTTTTTGCGCGCGGTGTGGACGTGCTGGAGTTCCGTGTCTACCACATTCGCGACCCGCTGGCGTTTTTCCAAAAGCTCGACAACGTGCACAGCTTCGGCGGCGCGCAGCCGTCGCCCCGGGAGCGCGTCGACGAGCGCACTTGGCTGGAGCGCTTTCACGACTGGAAGCACCGCTGGTGGGTGCGCTTGCGCGACTTCTTCCGCCGGCAATTCTCGGCCGATGCGCGGGCGGAAATTCGCCAGCTTAATTCCGAGAGAGTGCGAAAGAGCCGCATCAGCGGCGCTGCCGGCTTTGCCGATGTTCCGCTGCTCAATCAGCAGCAACTGGTGGCCCGCTGGCGGGTGGAACTGCCTCCCAAGTACATCAGCGAAGCCTCCGATCTGCCGCTGGAGTCGCTCGATCCGGGCGCCTACCTGCTCGAAGTCACTGATGGAAGGTACAAGGCCTATACCGTGCTGCTCGTCTCCCGCATGGCTCTGGTGACCAAGGGTGCTCCGGGACAGCTCGTGGCCTTCACCACCGACCGGCAAACGGGCGAGCCCTTTGCCGGATCGACCATCACCGTCTGGCGGAAGAAGGCGGTTGCGGCGCAGTTCAAAACCGACGGCCAGGGCCTGGGTGAGGCGCGCATCAGCCTGCCGGCCCGCGAGGCAGGGGAGGAAGGCGCCAGTTTCAGCGAAGGCGGCGAGTGGGTGCTCGCCCGGAACGGCGCCGAGGTGGCCATCGTCGCTCCCTACTCGCTCAGCCTGAGCAGCGAACCGGGCGCGGACTGGCTCGGCAATGTTTACACCGACCGTCCGGTGTACCGTCCCGGCCACACCGTGCAGTTCAAGGCGATCCTGCGCAGGCGCGATGGCGATCGCTTGCTGCTGCCGCAGGAGCGCGAGGTCGACGTCGTCATTCAGGACGCAACTAATAATGCCGTGCTTCGCCGCCGCTACACGCTCTCCGCCTTTGGCACGGTGAACGGGACGCTGCAACTGCCGGCCACGGCCGCATTGGGCTACTACTCCATACAGGTGGGTAATGTCCGCGGCCAGGCTTTCGGCAGCTTCCAGGTAGAGGAGTACAAAAAGCCGGAGTACTTTGTAAAAGTTACGCCGGAAAAAACGCGCGTGCTGCAAGGCGAGACGTTGAAAGCCGTGGTCGAGGCGCGCTATTTTTTTGGCGAGCCGGTGGCCAATGCCAAGGTGACCTACGTGGTCCATACCCAGCGCGCTTACTTCTGGGGCGAGGACGAGTCTGCCGATGACGACAGCTCCAGCGATGACGAGAGCGATCGCTACTTCATGGGCGAGCAAATCCTGGAGCAGCAGGGCAAACTGGACGCCAACGGGCGGCTGGTCGTCTCCATTCCTGCCAAGGTGGAAGACAAGCGCAGAATCGATCTCAACTACCGCATCGAAGCCCGCGTGACCGATGCCAGCAATCGCGAAATCGCCGGGCATAACGCTTTCCTCGCCACCTATGGCAGTTATCGTCTGCAGGTGAGCGCGCAGAGCTTCGTTTTCCAGCAAGGCCAGAGCCCGAAGTTCACCGTCCAGGCCATCGACTACAACAACAAGCCCATTCAGACCACGGTGCGGGTCGAACTGCTGCGGCACAAGTACGGAGCGCAGGATGTCTCGCTCGAAGCCGGCGAGCTCAAGACCGGCGCCGATGGCAACGCCGTTGCCAGCTTCAGCCTGAAAGACCCCGGCAGTTATATCGTGCGGGCCACCTCGCGCACGCCGGAGAATCGCGATGTAACCGGCAGCACCTGGGTCTGGGTGGCCGGCAAGGGAGAGCAGTTCTGGGGAGGCGGAGGCGCGCGCATCCAGATCGTTCCCGACAAAAAAAGCTACCGTATCGGCGAGACGGCCCACGTTCTGGTCGCCACCGGCGTGCCGCAGGCTGTCATGCTGGTGACCACCGAAGGCCGCAGCGTGCTCAGCAAGCAGATCGTCCGCACCAGCGAGCCCAGCGTGACGGTCGATGTTCCGGTCACCAGCGAGAGCCAGCCGAACGTCTTCGTCGGCGTCGTCTTTCTGCGCGACAACCAGTTCTACGAGGGCAAGAAGAGCCTGAATGTGCCTCCGGTGGAACAGCGGCTGAACATAGAAATCGTCCCCGCCAAGGCGCAGTTTCTGCCGGGCGAGCCGGCCATCTACCAGCTCACGGCCAAGGACGCCAATGGCAAGCCGGTGCAGGCGGAACTCAGCATGGGAGTGGTTGATGACGCGATCTATAGCGTCGAGCCCGACCACTCCGGCGACATCGTCAAGGCGTTCTACCAGCGCCGCTACTACAGCGTGAACACGGAGAATTCTCTCGCTTTCTATTTCAGCGGCCAGGCCGGCGCCAGGACGCTGCAGTTGGCCGCGATCGGCGCCGGCAGCCGCAAATCGGCGCTGGCGCAGGTCAAAGACATGGTGCAGCCCAAGGTGCGCAAGGCCTTTCCGGATACCGCCTTCTGGGCGCCCGACGTGAAAACCGACGCTGCCGGCCGCGCCACCGTGAAGTTTGCCTTTCCCGACTCGCTCACTACCTGGCGCACCACCGTGCGCGCCGTCACCATGGACACCAAGGCCGGCTGGGCCATCAACCGCGTGCTGGTGCGCAAAAACCTGATCGTTCGCCTGGCAGTGCCGCGCTTCTTCCGCCAAGGCGACGAAGTGACCGTCTCGGCCATCGTTCACAACTACCTCGATTCGGCCAAGAGCGCGCGCGTCTCGCTGGACGCCAGCGGGGTAAGCATTACCGAGGGCGCCACCCGCGAGGTGACCGTGCCGAGCCGCGGCGACGCCAAACTCGATTGGAAACTTCGCGCCCCCGGCGGAAGCTCAGCCGTGCTGACCGCGAAGGCCCTCACCAACGAAGAGTCGGATGCTTTGGAGTTTACGCTGCCCATCATTCCCTTTGGCGTGAAGCAGGCAATCCCAGCCTCCGGCGTGATCGCCGAAAAGTCGGGCGCGAGCAAGGCCGCCATCGACTTCCCAGCCGTCGCGCAAGCGGCTTCGCGCGCCATCGAGATCGAGCTTTCGCCCTCGATCACGGGAGGCATTCTCGACGCGCTGGAGTATCTGACGTCGTTCCCCTACGGCTGCACCGAGCAGACCATGTCGAGCCTTTTGCCCAACGTCATTGTGGCTAAAACCCTGCAGGAGCTGAAGCTGCCGAACAAGGTCGCCCCCGCGTTGCTGCGCAGCCAGGTCAACGCCGGGCTGCAGAGGCTTTACGAATACCAGCACCAGGACGGCGGCTGGGGATGGTGGAAAGAGGACGACAGCATGGTGTTCATGACCGCCTATGTTGTCTCCGGGCTGGCGCAGGCGCGCGAGGCCGGATACCCCGTCCAGACCTACCGGCTCAATCGCGGCAAAGACTTCCTGAAGCGCACGCTGCAGGAGCACCCGAATATGATCGCCGACCTGCGAGCCTACGTGGTGCTGGCGCTGGCCGAGAACGGCGAACGCGACCGTGGCTTGCTCGACTCCGTCTGGGAACGCAAGGGCAAGCTCTCGTCGCAGGGCCTGGCCTTTGCCGGATTGGCCATGCAACTGGCGGGCGATGCCCGTGCCGGAGAGGCGGCCACCATCCTTCGCGGCTCCGCTAAAGCTGAGGGCGATGCGGTTTATTGGCCGGCAAAGTCGGACAGCCTGCTGGAGATCGAGACCGACACCAGCGCCGAGGCCACGGCGTACGCGGTCAAGCTCCTCAGCCGCACTTCGCCCGAAGATCCGCTGATGCCCAAGGCGGTACAGTGGATGATGCGCCATCGCAGCGAGGGCTTTTACTGGTCCACCACCAAGCAGACCGCAATGGTCCTGTATGGGATGCTCGATTACCTGAAGGTCAGCAAGGAGCTGGAGGCCTCCTTCGACGCCGAAGTCTTGGCTGGAGGCAAATCGGTCCTCAAGCGCCACTTCGGCGCGCAGGATGCAACCAGCGGAGCCAGCGCCAAGCTCCGCCTGGCCGGCGACCAGGCCGGCGCCGCCAACCAGCTTGAGATTCGCAAGTCGGGCACGGGCCGGCTCTACTGGTCGGCGCGCGGCGATTACTACTCGACCGACAAGAAGCTCTACAGCAGCGGAAGCTTCACCTTGAACATCGCTCGCGACTACTTCCGCCTGGCGAAAGGCGCGGCCGGCGAGAAGATCGTCTACGATCTCGATCCGCTGCGCGGAGCCGTCGAGAGCGGCGACATCCTCGCCGTGCACGTGACCGTGAGCGGCGGCAAATGGAAGTACCTCATCATCGAGGACCCGATTCCCGCCGGCACGGAGTTCATCCAGCAGGAGCAGCTCTACGAGCTGCGCGAAAAGCCTCCCTGGTGGAAAAGCTGGTATTTGCGGCGCGAATTCCACGACGACCGGGCGGCCATCTTCCAGACCTACTTCGACCAGCAGCGCCAGTACGTTTACCTGCTCAAGGTGGTGAATGCGGGCCGGTTCCGCATCAGTCCGGCATCGGTGCAGCCGATGTATCAGCCGCAGGTGCTGGCCACTACCGATCCCTCCAGCCTGGAGGTGAAGTGATGAAACAGTTGATGCGTGTCTCTGTCAACGCTCTCCGTCATCTCCGGCTGTTGGCTTTGCACTTGGCCGTCAACGGCGTGATTGTGGTGGCGGCGGCATTGTGGTTGCTCATTCCCGAACAGCATTGGTGGCAGTTGCTGCTGACAGCGCTGATCGCTGCGGCGGTCTTCGTTGCTGCCGTCTGGCTGCATGCCGGCACTCTGGCCTACTTCGCCGCTTCCGCTCCGGCGCGCGGAGAGCCACACGCTGCTGCCGCCCCAGCAACGGCAGAGGCAGCGGTTGCTGAGGCTTCCGCCGCGCACCCCGAAGCCGATTTCAGAACGGCACTATGGCGCGGCTTACGAAATGCGCCGCCGTTTGTGGTCGCGGTCGTCGTTATGGTCCTGCTTATGTACTATGCAGGCGGATGGTCGGAGCGCATGTGGCAGATCAGCGGCTATGTTTATGTAAAACTTCCAATTATCCACGGAATTATAGGTCCTACAGGGACTTACAACTTTGGCATATTCATAGTTAACTTGCTCTTCTGGTACCTGATTCCGGCCGTGCTGCTGCCTTTTGCCGCCGGGGCAGCGGCGCATGGGTTCTCTTCGCAGGCGCTGTCGGCAGGGGCACACACGCTTAGACGCCTCGCCTACTGGGTGTGGCTGGGAATCCTGGAATTGCCGGGCGTGCTGCTGCCCACGCTGCTGCTCGACTGGAGCCCGCGCGGAACTCTGCGCCTGGAGATGACGAGCCTTTTCCTGCGGCTTGGATTTGCCTGGTTGCTGGCAGTGGCAGCCTGGCTAATGATTGCCGGAATGCTCGGCCATCTGGTGGCTTCCACCAAGCAGCCGGCCAGGGCGGCTGGCAAAGAGCTGGCTTCTTCGCCTTTGTAGTTACATTTGTAGGTTAAAACTGTTAGAATGAGATTCGATTGGACACCTCGCAAGTCGGAATGGAACCAACGGGAACGCGGTTTCGACTTCGAGGTTGCCAGCCGCATCTTTGCTGACGTGAACGTTCTCGATGTCAAAGGACGAATCGAGAATGGAGAGCAACAGTGGCAGGCGATCGGCCCGGTCCCCGGCTTGGGAATTATCTTAGAGCTTGTTTCAAAAATGGTGCTTTGAAAGGGCGTGGCTTCAGCCACGCCGTCCAGAGCCAACAAAAATGCGGGCTTTAGCCCCTGAGGGAACACGCCTTATTCCCCGGGAATGTTTTTGAAACAAGCTCTAGTAGTTTACGTGGTCAGGGAAGATGAAAAAGGCGAATACATCCACATCATCTCGGCGCGGTTCGCGACCAAGCGCGAAAAAGCTCGCTACTATCAGAAAGATTGATCTCCACGAACCGTTCACTGAGCGCCAGCTCCGCCAGATTGCCGCAGCTCGCCGCCGTGGTCTGCAACCGAAAGACTTGGAACAGATTCCTGAGTTGTCTGCGGCTGCCTTACGCAGCGCCTTACGCGGATTACATAACCCTTCCCTGCGGAAGCAACAGCTCACGGTGCGCCTCGATCAGGACGTCTTTGATTGGCTGCGCGGCTTCGGCAAGGGCTACCAGACCAAGCTAAACGGCATCTTGCGCCAAATCATGCTCGCCGAGCGTGGCGGCCGGACCGCAAACCGGTAACTCTCCGGCGACACCGGCGGGAGGGCCGCTGCTTAGCCAGCCGATCACCTCGGCTTTGCCGTGGCGGCGAATCAGCATTTCGACGCTCGCGGCGGCGGAGGCGTAAGCCGATTGTACGGCGGCCCGGCTGGCGCGGCTGCGTATGCGCGCTTCCAGCTCCGTAAGGCTTTGCCCGCTGCAAGCTCTGCGGTTGACCGGACCGCTCAAGTAAAGCGCGAGCCCCTCGCGAAACCACAAAGGAGTTCCGGGCGCGGCCGCGGATTCGATCAGTAGATGCGTCAACTCATGGCGCAGTACAGCTTCCGTTCCACCTGAATTTCCGGCAGGCGCGGTTGTTGTTGAAACGGGGGCTTCGGCAGGTGTGGTGGTTGCGTTTGCCGAGGCGGAGGCGTGTGTCCGGTTCAGCACTTCCGGCGGTTGCAGGTGGATGACGCTGCCGCGTGCGCTGGCCGCTACCCAACCCGGCTCTCCCGTGGCATCGCGAAACATCGCCACCGTGGGATACACCCTGATCTCAAAGCGGCTCCGCTGCGGCAACCCGGTGCTGGCTTTCGCCGCAGCCAGAGCGGCGCTAGCCGCGCGCAGCACCTGGACACCCCGCGCATGAGCGTTCGAGTTCCCCAAGGGGTCCCGCGCCGCGAGTACGTCGAACGAGCCGGCGGAAAACTTTTCCCACTCGATGCCTTGGGCGGAGACGCCAAGCGCGGTGCCCGGGAAATAAAAGGCGAGAATCTCCTGATAACTCTTGCCGGCCTTGGCCATCTCGATGGCCCCCGTCTGGCACAGGCCGACGCCGTGTCCAAAGCCGCGGCCGGAAAAGATAAATAGCGAACCGGCACGCGCGATCTCGTACCAGTCGCTTTTCAGCAAACCCCATCCGAGAGCGCGCCCGACGGCGAAGCGCAGGCTGGAGGCGGAAACCACGGTCCCTGCGCCGGAGCTTCCGGCGAAGCTCAAGGCGGCGACGCGCCCCGAAGGTGTGCGGCGGGCAACCGCGATGTGCTCCCAGCCGGGCGGCAGGCGAATTCCGGCGGCTGCCAGCGAGTGCTCCAGGTCGGCGCGCGTGATCTCCGCCTTCCAGCCATGCGAGGCCCGCACGCAATACGGATCATCATGGCTGGCCAGATAGCTGGCGGGCGGCCGGTAACTTCCTTTAGGCGATTGCTTCATCCCAAGAAGTGCGTCTGCGGTGCTTGCCGTGGACGCCGATTTTACCTGGGCGCCCGCATCCATGTCGGGCCATGCGTGCTCTGCCGATTCGGTGCGCCCGCCGCAATCTTTGTGATGGTAGGCCGCCGCGGGAGTGCCGCGGTGCCACAGCAACTGGCCGCGAGTGGCCTCCACCGCAGCGCGCACGGCCGCCGTGACCTCGCCCCGCAGGCGCTGGCAGTGGGTGTTGTCGCACAGCTCGAACCCCTGGCGCTGGTGCCGCCCGCGAAAATGCGTGGCATAGGAGCGCGCGGTCACAGCCATCGCCTTGAGCGCCTCCGGCGGCATCTCGCCCGCCGTCTCTCCCTGCACGGCGGCGGCGGTGTAGTCCTCCAGTCCCATGCGGGCGATGAACAGCAGTTGCCCGGCGCGCGCGGAGACCTCCAGGGGGGTGCTCCATGTTCGCGATTGCACCCCGCCAGGCGACACGGCGTCTGTTTCCGCCACCGCGCCGCTCGCCGGTTCAATCTTCAGCTTGCCTTTCAAAATGACGACCGTATGCGCCGAACCGGCGGCCACGACCTTCGCCCCTTCAGCCCGCAACGACAGCGGCGAAGTCAAAGGGATGGCGCGGCATGCTGGGGTGGATGCGGGACAGCGGCTCATGGAGGCTTCCGGCGCGGGCGTGACTGTTGCCGCAGTAATCCGCTGGAGCGAAAAGATGCGTACCCGCAAATCGGGCTGCTGCGCCGTTGCGGGTAACGCCATAGCGCAGAGCAGCGCGGTTAATGCTATGCGGCGGCTCATTGCGCGGCCTCAACCGCCATAGTTTCGACACCGCTTGCTGACTTGCGCGAGGCCGCGTAGGCGCGAAAGATCTCGCCTGCGACTTGGGCCGCGTCCGTGCTGCCGCGTCCGCGCTCAAGAAAGACGACGACTACGACCTCGGGCTTGTCAGCCGGAGCAAATCCTGCGAACCAGGCATGGGTGCGAGGGTCGCCCGGATCGCTGGCGGTGCCGGTCTTGCCGGCGACCTGAATTGAAGTTGAGCCGGCGAGTTGCGCCAAGCCGATATCAGCGGACTGCCTGAGGCCGGCAAACACGACGCGCGACTCCGCCGACGGGCTCCTCGCCTGGCGCGCCAGATTGAGGTAGGCGGCAGCGAGTTGCAACGGCGTCACGCGGACACCGGCGGCTCCCACCGCCAGCAGTTGGCGATCAGCCAGCGAGCGGGCGGCCTGTACCGTGCCTACCGCTTCGCGGGCCATGAGACCACTCGGGCCGGTAAAGCCAAGCTCCCGGTAACGGCGCTCCAACTCGCCTTCGCCGAGCAAGACCGCGGCCTTGACGAAATAGGAATTGCAGGAGAAGGCGAGGGCTTCCGAAGCCGTGTATGACCCGGGCATCTCGGGATGAGAACAATCGAGACGCTTGCCGCCGACCGACAGGTGCCGGCGGCAGGCCACACGGACATCCGGCTGAACCAATTGCCGTTCCAGCAGCAGTTGCAAAACGAAGGGCTTGATCGTCGATCCGGGGGTGGCCAGCCGGCGCGAGGCGAAGGCAAGGTTGCCGGCCCCTATGATCGCTCGCGAATCAACGCGCAGCACGAGAGCAGTTCCGCGGCGTCCGGCCAGGGCGCGGTTGCAAGCCGCGTCCAGTCTATGGGCCGAAACCCTGGGACGAGGAGCCTTGGCCGTCGCCAAGCTGGTCTGTGCTCTCTGTGAAGGGGCGATGGCGACCGTTACGCAGACCGCGAACGAAAGAAGAGCCGGCTTGAGCACCGGATCACTCTAGCCGAAGTTGTGGCGGAAGAACAGCCGCGAAAAAAGGAAAACCACAGAGTGCACAGAGGAACACAGAGAGCTACAACAATTCCACAGTAGCTGTAACCTGACTGGCTGTCATCCCGATGTATCCTCTGTGGTCCGCCTTCGTTCTCCACTGCTGATCCGGCTCAGTGGGCGCCCATCAAGGTTCGCCAGCCCCACAGAGCCGCTACAGCCAGCAGGACCAGGAAACATGTTCCGATCAGGCGTTGCGACCCGCTGTTTTTGCTCCAGGCCTCAGACACTATTAATGCAGAGCTCAATAGCTGTGCTTAAGCTGCTATCGGCGGTGTTTCCGTGGCGCTCGCATCCGGCAAAGCTATGGGAAGACTGGCGGCCTTCCATGCGTCGAAGCCGCCAACCAGGTTCGCGACCTGCTGAACGCCGTGGCGGCGAAGAAGGCTGGTTGCAATCGCGCTTCGGTATCCGCTCTTGCAGTGGACTACGAAGGAGCGGCCGCGGTCCAGATCGCCGGATCGCGCCGCCAGTTGGCCGAGCGGGATGGAAATCGAGTTTGCAATGGCGCCCTGGCTGACTTCGAGCGGCTCTCTAACGTCTATTACGCAAGGCCGGGCGGCCTCATCCGCCAGCATTACGGCGAGGTTCTGCACGCCGATCTGCGGAATCGAGTTCAGAGCGTAGCCGGCATTCGTCCAACCACTCACGCCGCCTTCGAGGTAGCCGATTACATTCTCCACGCCGACGCGCGCCAGCCGCATTTGCGATTCGCGCACTCGGTCGGAATCTTCTCCGACGATCACGATGCGGGCATCCAGTCCCAAAATGCGAGCTGCCCAGGAGGCGTATTGTCCGGCAATCGAGATATGAACCGACTCGGGCACGTGGCCGGCGCCAAACTGAGACGGCGGGCGCGTATCGAGCACAATCGCCTGCTCTGCCTGCAGGCGCAGCACTTCGGCTGGAGATAGGGCCGGAAGCGCCGGCAGGGCGGAGAGCCGGGCCGCTCCCATGCGGTTCAGCTCGACATCCCGCGCGAAGTACTCGGGCCTGGGCGGGAGATTGTCGGTCAAAAGATGTACGAACTCACTTTCGCTGCGCGCCTGCAAAGCATAGTTGAAGCGCCGCTCCCTGCCAATCGTAGACGAACTGTCGGCGCTCATCTGGCGGCCGCAGAGTGAACCTGCGCCATGCGCGGGAAAGATTTCGGTCTCATCCGGAAGCAGTAGCAGTTTCTGGTGCAAGCTGCGATAGAGAAGCGCAGCCAGTTGCTGCGGCGTGTGGCTTTCTGAAAGGTCCGGGCGGCCAACGTCGCCGATGAACAGGGTATCGCCGGTGAACAGCACGCCGGGGCGGTTCGGCTGGCCGGCATCGTTCATCAGGACGCAGACACTTTCCAGCGTATGTCCGGGCGTTTGCAGGAACTGCAGCCGGCATGAGCCAAACTGAATGACGTCGCCGTCCTTGACGGAGACGTGCGGAAATGTCGCGCCGGAGCCTTCGCCGAGGTAAACGCTGGCGCCGGTACGCTCCGCCAGCTCCCGATGACCGGAGACGAAGTCGGCATGAAGATGCGTCTCGATCACGTGCTTGATTGTTACTCCGAGGCGGGCTGCGGCGTCGAGATAGAGGTCGACGTCGCGCTGCGGATCGATTACGGCAGCCACGCCTGCGGAGGAAACCAGGTAAGAGGCGTGGGCCAGGCAGGAAAGGTAATAACGTTCAACTCGGACGGTGTCCATCTACGCACCTCCGCGGCCGGTGCAGCCGATTCGAATATTCCGGGCAACCCCGCCGCGCAAACTGCGCTCACAAACTTTAAGCTGAACACCCGGCTGTTACATGCGAATGCCGCTGGGCTGCAATGGTTGCCTTATGCAGCCGGCGCTGTGGAGGACAAAATGTCGTTGCGCATCAATGATGAAGCCCCGAACTTCACTGCCGAGACAACTCACGGCCCAATCAACTTCCATGAATGGATGGGCGGGAGCTGGACAATTCTGTTTTCGCACCCGAAAGATTTCACCCCCGTTTGCACCACGGAACTCGGCTATATGGCGAGCCTGGAACCGGAGTTCGCGAAACGTAATTGCAAGATCATCGGCCTCAGCGTGGACCCGGTGAGCAGTCACGGCAGATGGGCCGCGGACATTGAAGAGACCCAGGGCTACAGGGTTAATTACCCGATGATCGGCGATCCGCAGCTTGAAGTGGCCAAGCTCTACAACATGCTGCCGGCAAACGCGGGCAATACTTCGGAGGGCCGCACGGCGGCAACTAACGCGACTGTGCGCACGGTTTTCATAATCGGTCCGGACAAGAAGATCAAACTGATGCTCAGCTATCCCATGAGCACGGGAAGGAATTTTGACGAGATTCTCCGGGTCCTCGATGCCATGCAGCTTAGCGCCGAACATCAGGTGTCGACGCCGGTGAACTGGAAGTCGGGTGACGATGTCATCATTTCGACCTCGGTGTCGGATGAAGAGGCCCGGAAGCAGTTCCCGGAGGGATGGAAGACTCTCAAGCCGTACCTGCGCATTGCTCGCCAACCGCGGCCCAAGCGATCAGAGGCCGCATAGCATAGAAAAAGGCATTTCCCCAGGTCAGCGCCGAACCGAGGGCGCTATTTGCTACGGCAACACAGCCCAACCGGATAGGGCGGTTTGTCTCAAATGAGTTATCGGGCGGCGCGGGACTTGGGGCATCCCGGCAAAAAATAAAAAAAATTGCTATAGCAAAAAAAGCCCCGCATGGCTGCGGGGCTTAGTTTTTCCACAGTTCTACTCGCACACGTCCTCTATGGGTTCTTTGCCCAGGTTGGCCGAGAGCCGCTCCAGGTTGAAATACGGGAGCACCACCTGTGCTTTGGCAGCGGGCGGTGACGAAGCGCGCGGTTTGATAGCGCGGCCGTCGTGATAGATCGTCACCAGGGTCTGGGTGTTGCTGATGTTGTCCAGCGGGTTGGCAGCCAGCACGATCAGGTCGGCGCGCTTGCCATTCTGCAGGGTTCCGCGGTCCTTAATGCCAATAAGTTTGGCGGTTTCTTCGGTGGCTATGGTGATTGCACGCATGGGCGATATGCCTGCTTTTACCATCAGCTCAAGCTCATTATGTTCTGCATAGCCCGGTATGCGGCTCGGAGGAGCCGCCCCCGAGTCTGTGCCAAAGCCAATCTTCACCCCGGCATCATTGAGAACCTTCAAGTTTTTCATCCCCTGTGCCAGAGCAGACCTGCACTTGCCGACGATAGGATTGGCCTCGGTCTTTTCCTTGTAGTCGGGAGCGTCGAAAATGGCCCTGACTTCGGGACTCAGTGCCGCATTAAGGAACTGGTTCTTTCTCCATCCATCATAATCGGCGAACAAAAAGAACGACTGGTCAACCGAGAGGGTGGCGATGTACCAGGTTCCCTTGGCTTTCATCGCCGAAATCAGTTCCTGGTCGACGGGCAGGTCGCGGATGCTGTGGGCCAGCACATTGATGTTGTTGTCAACCAGAGCCTTGGCATCGGCCAGGTAGAAGACGTGCGCGGCTACTTTCAGGTGCTGCTTATGACCTTCGGCGATGACGGCCTTGTAGACCTCCGGCTTCATTTTCGGGAATGCCCCGAAGCCGTCGTCGAGCCAGAGCTTGAGGAAGGCGGGATGCCGCGTGGCGGCTTCGCGAACCAGTTTGTGCGCCTCTTCGGCCGTAGCTGGACGGTACATCTGATCGGGAGCCAATTTGAACGGCGGTAAGGCGTTGGGAACTCCGAACCCACGATCAGCGGGAAAGACGGTTGCGCCGGGCAGTTTGCCGGCGCTCTGCTCGGCGCGGATTTCGTAGATCAGATCGCGATTCACGCCGAGCGACATCATGGAGGTGACGCCATACTGCTCGTACTGGTTCAGCGCTTCCATCACGTTCTCGCGGGTGTAAGCGTCTTCGCGTTGCACGCCTTTCAGCATGACCCCAAGATGAGAGTGTGCGCTGATAAGGCCAGGAATTATGGTGCGGCCGGTCACGTCAACCACCTTCGCGCCCTTGGGAGCTTTTACGCTGGCCGCCGGCCCGGCGGCTGCGATCTTGCCCGCCTTTATTACGATAACGGAGTTCTCCACGGGCGGGGCGCCGGTACCGTCAATCAGGCGAGCGCCCTTGAGAACGATAACGTCCGCATCAGCGGCATACAGCGCAGACACGGAGAAGGTGAAGGCTAACAGCGCAAGCACAACAAACACGGAACGACGCATAGAGCCACCTTTCTTATGAAATGGCATGGCAGAGTTGAGCAGCAAAATCGTGCTTCAACTTGATGGGCGGTGATTTTACCACGTTTCTGACGCAGACACGCGAAATTTTCTGGCGCTCGAGATTGAAAACGGGGGCCGCTCAATTTCAAATTTCAGATTTTGATCTCAGATTGAAAGGCCGCTGGAAAAATCCACACTCAGGAAAGCGGTTTGCGTGAGGTGCCGGGCCCTGCGGAAAGCAAAAAATCGGGCTGCCTGACGGCAGCCCAAGTGGACCTCTCGTTTTCCGAGGTATTTTGTCTCTAGTACATCCCGCCCATGCCGCCACCGTGCGGAGGCATCGCCGGTTCCTTCTTCTCTTCCGGAAGCTCGGATACCAAGGCTTCGGTGGTCAGCATCAGCGCGGCGATGGAGCCGGCGTTCTGCAGGGCCGTGCGGGCTACCTTGGTCGGGTCGACGACGCCGGCCTTTACCAAGTCGGCAAACTGGCCGGTCTGAGCGTCATAGCCGTAGTTCTTGTCCTTGTGCTCGCGGATCTTGCCCAGGATGACCGCACCCTCTTCGCCGGCGTTGGCGACGATCTGGCGCAGGGGCTCTTCCAAGGCGCGCTTGACGATGTTGCCGCCAATCTTCTCGTCGCCTTCCAGCTTGAGAGCGTCGATGGCGTCAACGCAACGGATGAGCGCTACGCCGCCGCCGGGGACGATGCCCTCTTCCACCGCGGCCCGGGTGGCATGCATGGCGTCTTCCACGCGCGCCTTCTTTTCCTTCATTTCGGTCTCGGTGGCCGCGCCGACCTTGATCACGGCGACGCCGCCGACGAGCTTCGCCAGGCGCTCCTGGAGCTTCTCGCGGTCGTAATCGCTGGTGGTCTTGTCGATCTGGCCACGAATCTCCTTTACCCGGCCCTCGATTTCCTTGGAGCTGCCTTTGCCTTCGACGATGGTGGTGTTGTCCTTGTCCACAGTGAGCTTCTTGGCTTGGCCGAGATCGCCCATCTGCACGTTCTCCAGCTTGATGCCGAGGTCTTCGGTGATGGCCTTGCCGCCGGTCAGCACGGCGATGTCCTGCAGCATGGCCTTGCGGCGGTCGCCAAAGCCAGGGGCCTTGACGGCGCAAACCTGCAGGGTTCCGCGCAGCTTATTGACGACGAGCGTGGCCAGGGCCTCGCCCTCGACGTCTTCGGCAATGATCAGCAGCGGCTTGCCGCTCTTGGCAATCTGCTCCAGCAAGGGAAGCAGGTCCTTCATCGACGAGATCTTCTTTTCGTGGATGAGGATGATGGCGTTCTCCAGGGTGCACTCCATGCGCTCGGGATCGGTGACGAAGTACGGAGACAGGTAGCCGCGGTCGAACTGCATGCCTTCGACGACATCGAGCTGGGTCTCCATCGTCTTGGCTTCCTCGACCGTGATGACGCCATCCTTGCCAACCTTCTTCATGGCTTCGGCAATGATCTTGCCGATGGTCTCGTCATTGTTGGCGGAGATGGTGGCGACCTGGGTGATCTTGTTGATGTCGCCTTCGACCTTCTGCGAAAGGGCGTCGATGGCGCCGGGGATGCGGTTGCCCTCGTGATCGACGCTGCCGGTCACGGCGGTGATGGCGCGCTCGATACCGCGCTTCAGGGCCATGGGGTTGGCGCCGGCGGCCACCGTCTTGACGCCTTCGCGGAAGATGGACTGCGCCAGAACGGTGGCGGTGGTGGTGCCATCGCCGGCGACGTCACTGGTCTTGCTGGCGACTTCGCGGACCATCTGCGCGCCCATGTTTTCCAGGGCATCTTTGAGCTCGATTTCCTTGGCGACGGTGACGCCGTCCTTGGTGATGAGCGGGGAACCGAACTTTTTCTCAATAACCACGTTGCGGCCCTTGGGGCCGAGTGTCACTTTGACAGCATCAGCCAGGATGTTGACGCCGCGGAGGATCGCCTGCCGCGATTCCTCGCCATGAACAATCTGCTTTGCCATATCGCTAAAGCTCCTTCAGAAACTTTGAACTGGCGCGCTCACCAGGAGCGCGTTGCGAAATAAGAACGTTCACATCGGTTGCCTGGGCTTGAGGTCCCTCGCTACGCTCGGGATTTCGGCTGCGGGCTCGGACGCCCGCAAAGCGCCTCAACTCAGGATGACGACCCGCACCTCAGACGGCGCGGGAAACGTCGTCACTTCTTCGCGGATTTAGCCGCTGGTTCCAGGATTCCGAGCACTTCCTCTTCTTTCATGATGAGGAACTCTTCGCCATCGATCTTGATCTCGTTGCCGGAATACTTGCCGAACAGAATGCGGTCGCCGGCCTTGACTGCCAGCGGGAATACCTTGCCTTCGTCGTTGCTCTTGCCCTTGCCGACGGCGATCACCTCGCCTTCCTGGGGCTTGTCCTTGGCGGAGTCGGGGATGATGATGCCACCACGGGTTGTCTCGGACTCCTCCACGCGGCGGACCAGAATGCGGTCGTGCAGCGGAGTAAGCTTTGCTGCCATTCGGAAACTCCTTTCGGAAATTGTTTTTTAGCGTTGATTGAACTGCCAGGTTCAGGAAGCGAACCTTACGACCGGGCACTGATATAAGGCGTTGTTAGCACTCTCGGTCGACGAGTGCTAATTTACCCTGTAGCCTCATGGGTTGTCAAGTAGAAATGTGAGTGGCTTACACTCAATGCGTCTAAGTCGCTCTAGTCAAAGGAGAGAACCTGGATTAAAAATCTAGGACTACAAATTGTTGATTTCAGATTGTGGGTAGGAGCGGCAGCTTCCGGCGCCTGAGCTGCCGCCCGGTCGAAAAACGAGGCTTACTCCCCAGTGCGCCAAGGCCGTTTGATACCCCAGCCCAAAGCCCCACAGCCTTAACCCATCCCGTTTCGTGCCAGTCAACCAGTTCCAAGACGGAAACGGGGAACAAAGCACCAAGCCAAGAACAGCCATCAGAGTACCTGGGCTTCCGAACAGGCGGAAATGAACCCCGAAAGGCTGCCGGCGGCGGGCAACGATACAGGGGAAAGTTGACTCTAAGATCAACAACAACGGCGACGGCCGTGGATTGATGAGTCAACAGGCTCCGTTCCCGTTGTTCGGCCAGGGCCGAGATTGCGGGGACCAAGTGTGCTGTTCCGGGTCAAGCCTCTTCTGCCGGACAATAGTCCGGACCTCGTGGGTGCTGTTCCTTTCCCTGTTATTCCTCATCAGTCCAGCGGCGGCGAAGAAAAAGGCGGAGGCTGCCAGCAACAGCGCCAACTCCGCAGCCAGCAGCGACGACCCCTCGGCTCCCGAATATCAGGTAGGCACCAAACTGGGCGAGGCGCCGCACTCAACCGAGGCGAAATACAATGTCAACAAGATTGGCGAGCGCGGCATCGGCAGCGGATTGAACTTCTATTCGCTCGATAAGGAAATAGGGCTGGGACGGCAGCTTGCCACCCAGGTAGAGACCCACGCGAAGATTATCAAGGACCCCATTGTCAGCGAATACGTGAACCGGCTGGGACAGACGCTGGTGCGCAATTCCGACGCCAGGGTTCCGTTCACCATCAAGGTGATCGACAACGATGAAATCAACGCCTTCGCGCTGCCCGGCGGCTTCTTTTATGTGAATTCCGGGCTGATAATGGCGGCCGACAACGAGGCGGAGCTGGCAGGCGTAATGGCCCACGAGATCGCCCACGTGGCCGCCCGGCATGCCACCAAGCAAATGACCCGCAGCCAACTGTTTAACATGGCGCAGCTTCCGCTGATCTTCGTCGGCGGGCCGGTGGCCTACACGCTGGAACAGGCGGCGGGACTGGGAATGCCGGTCTCCTTCCTGAAGTTCAGCCGCGATTCCGAGCGCGAAGCCGATTTGCTGGGGCTCGAGTACGAATACTCGTCGGGGTATGATCCCGCGGCTTTCGTCCAGTTCTTCGAAAAAATCGCCAAAGAGCAGAAACAAAAGGTGAGCTTTCTGGCCAAAGCGTTCGCTACCCATCCAATGACAGGGGACCGCATCCGGCTGGCGCAGAGGGAAATCCAGGACCTGCTGCCAGCGCGCCCTGAGTATGTGGTGGACACCAGCGAATTCCAGGACATGAAGGCGCACCTGGCAACATTGATGAGCACGCAGCGCATGCACGGACCGCATGGCCGTCCCGTGCTGCACAAGCGCGAACGCGCCACCTTGAAGACGGGCGCAGGCGGCAGCACCGGCTCCAGCGATAGCTCCGATGCCCAGACTACGGCCAAGCATCAGGACGACGACCAGCGTCCGACCCTGAAGCGCGACCCGAGCTAAACGTGAAACGATTCCGCGCAGTCCTGTGCTCCCGTTACAATTGCTCAGAAGCGGAGAACGGAGATGACGCGCGCGCGCAGACGGCTTGAGGTGGCAGTGGCGCTGGCGGTCCTGGTCCTGGTCGCCTGGGCCGAGGCGAAAGATTCCGAGCAGACTTCGGAGCTGCACTTCCTGGTCGTCAGGCAGGAGAACAAGAAGCCGGTGCGCAACGCCAGCGTGGTATTGCATCGGATAGACAAGGATGGAGGGCAGCGCGATACGCTGCAGTTGAAAACCGACAGCGAGGGCAGGGCCTCAATCGACGGCATTCCTTATGGCAGGTTGCGGGTGCAGGTGATCGCTCCCCGCCGCCAGACCTTCGGCAAAGACTACGATATCAAGCAGCCCACCGTGGACTTCCAAATCGAGTTGAACTCACCCCAGCAACAGCTCTCGATTTATTGAACAAATAATGTAGCGCTGGCCTCCAGACCGTAATGTAGCGCTGGCCTCCAGACCGGCTGTCCGGGGGGCGTCCACGCCCGCCGTAATCTGCATGGTGCGTACGAGACGTTCGCACCTACAGCCGGTCTCCCACCCCAGCAAGCCAAAGCAGGCTTGCTGTTAGCACTTCCTCTGCCCGGCATCTCCACGAGTTACCGCCAGGGCAGGGGCGCGGGATACAATTCTGCTTCCAGGGATTGCTGGGCTTTTCCACCGAGTTGTGGAAATTGCAGTGAATAAATCCATGAACTCTGCTGAAAGTACCCGGAATTTCGCAAGTTTTCCGCTTTGCACTGGATAGGGTGCGAAGAGTAAGGAAATTTTCGAGGTATGTGGCCGTGCGCAAATTGAGAATCGACCGCTTGCTGGTCGAGCGCGGAATGGCAGCTTCGCGCGAGCGGGCGCAGGCGCTGATCCTGGCCGGGCGCGTTCTGGCGAACGAGCAGAAGATCGAGAAGGCGGGCGCCGCGGTCGATGTGGACTGCGCGCTCCGTTTGCTGGGCGAAGACCTGCGCTACGTGAGCCGCGGCGGGCTCAAGCTGGAGCATGCGCTGGCCCACTGGACGATCGACGTGCGCGGCTGCAACTGCATGGACGTGGGCTCCTCGACGGGCGGCTTTACCGATTGCCTGCTGCAGCACGGCGCGGCGCTGGTCATAGCCGTGGACACCGGCTACGGGCAAATCGCCTCCAGGTTGCGGGCCGATGCGCGCGTGCGATTGCTGGAAAATACCAATGCCCGTTACCTGGAGCCAGACAAGGTTCCGGAGCGGATCGAGCTGGTGGCGGTGGATGTCTCGTTTATCTCGGCCACGCTCGTGCTTCCGGCGGTGGCGCGGGCGGCCTTTTCCGGCAAGGACGCCGACCGGCAGGAGGCAATTGTGCTGGTGAAACCGCAGTTCGAAGCGGGACGCGGGCAGGTGGGCAAGGGCGGCATCGTGCGCGATCCGCAGGCGCAGCGCGCGGCCGTGGAAAAGGTCAGCCGCGCGGTTACGGAACTGGGAGCAGCGGAAGTCGAGGTTACGGAGTCGCCCATCCTTGGCGCGGAAGGAAACCGCGAGTTCCTGCTACACTGCTTCTTTAAGATTTGAGATTTCAGATTTAAGCAGCAGTTAATTAAAGCACCCTCAAACTTTTGGATCTCGGATTTCAGCCGGACCCGATAGTGGCGTTGGATTCAAAGCACACCAAATCTGAAATCAAAAATCTTAAATCTTAAATATGAAGACCGTTGCCATTATTTCCAAACCGGCGAAGAACGAATTGGTCGAGATGCTTCCGCGGGTGATCGCGTGGCTCAAGACGCGGGATTATGGCGTGATCATGGACCAGCAGACCTCGGCCTACGGAGTCTCCGGGAATGTCTTCCCGCGAGAAGAACTGGGCTTTGAGAAGCCGTGCTTCGCCGTTGTGCTGGGCGGCGACGGCACGCTGCTCTCGGCGGCCCGCGCGGTTTCGCGGCAAGGGGTGCCGATTCTCGCCGTCAACCTCGGCTCACTTGGCTTTCTGACCGAGGTTCCTCTGTCCGAGCTGTTTGAAACCTTGCAGGCGGTCGACGAGGGCACCTGCCCGATCGAGACCCGCTCGGTGCTGGAGGCGGTTTTACGCCGCGACGGGGAAGTGATCAAGCGCTACTACGCGCTGAATGACGTGGTGCTCGGCAAAACCGCGCTGGCCCGCCTGATCAGCTTCGATCTGCACGTGGACGAGATTTTTGTCTATACCTGCCGGGCTGACGCCTTGATCGTGGCAACGCCCACGGGTTCGACGGCCTATTCTCTGGCCGCCGGTGGCCCGGTGGTGGTTCCCTTCGCGGAAACGTTCGTGATCTCGCCGGTCTCGCCGCACTCGCTCACCCACCGCCCGCTGGTGCTGAATGACAAGGTCACGGTGCGCATCCGGCTCAGTCCGGGCGAAGAGGGCTACCTCAGTATCGATGGACAAGTGGGCTTCCCGATCACGCCGAGCGAGGTGATCGAATGCCGGCGCGCCGAGCACCAGGTGAAACTGTTCCGCAAGTCGGGTTCGTACTTCGACGTGCTGCACAACAAGCTGAAGTGGGGCTAACGGTGAGAGCAGGGAATAGGGGTTAGGGCGTTGAACTGCTCGTAGGTCTGAAATCAGAAATCTGAAATCAAAAATCCCACCTAAATTCCCGATCCTTTACTTCTGTCTTCGAAATTGCGCCGCCGCAGGCTTTCCACTCCGCGCAGCAGCTCGATGAGCCAGAAACGCGCTTCGATCTCGCATTTTTTGGAGCAGAAAATATTCTGCTCATACGCC
>JBEKQR010000007.1:0-26812 GCA_049519515.1 Candidatus Korobacteraceae bacterium | reverse complement strand
GGATGACGTCCTTCAGCCGGCTGCTCGGTACGAAGACGATATCGTTCGGACGCAGCTCCACATCCGGATCCTGGCCGCGTGAGATTTTGCCGACGCGCAGCTTGCTGGTCGCATAGCCGCCGGTAGCGGACTTTCTCAACAGGACAGACTTATTTGCCGCCGCGCCCGAACTTGTGCCTCCCGCCTGCGCCAGCGCCTGCAGCAGCGTAGCCTTGCCGCTGTCCTGCATGATGAAGCCGCCCGGCCGGTTCACACTCCCCATGATGTAAACGACGCCCGCGCGCGGCACCAGCACCAGGTCTCCGGGGAAGACTTGAACGTCATTGGCCACCGAGAGTTCAGCATCGCCGTTGTTCAGTTTCGCGGTAACGATCTCTTGTGTTCCGGAACGGTGCTTGATGATGATTTTGTTGCCATCGGCATAGTTGGTGAGGCCGCCCGCCAGAGAAAGCACGTCCAGCAGGGTGCGCGGACCAAGCACCGGGTACACGCCCGGGTGCTGCACTTCTCCCGTAACGGAAACGCCTTTGCTGGCGAACTCCTTGATCAGCACGTTAACCTGCGGCCTAAGCAGGAAGTGGCGGCCGCGCAGCTCGTTGGCGATCAAGTCCGCCGCTTCTTGTCCGGTCAACCCGCCGAGCTGGGTGCTGCCGAGGAGGGCAAGTTGCGCCTTGCCGTCGGCGCCCACGCGCACCTGCTGCGTCAGCTCGGGAGCATCGAAAACGGAAATCTCCAGCAAGTCGCCGGCCGCGATGGGCACCGGCGCGGCAGCCATTTTTATCGGGGCGGGCGCGGCGGGCGCGGACGCCCCTGCCGGCTTTTCAGCCGCGGCGGAGCCGGCCAGCGCCAAGGTCAGGGCCAGCACAAGCAGGACGCAAACGCTTTTTTCTGATTGATGTCCGATCATGCTCTTTCTCCCTCAGAACTCAGCGACGCCGCCGGGGGAATTACCACCGGCGGTTTGTCTGAGGCTTCGTAGGCGTATCCGCCATAACCATATGCTCCGGAGTAGTGGTAATAATCCGCGGAGTGGACGTCCATGGCATTTACCAGCACGCCCAGGCACTGAGCGTTGGCGTTTTGCAGCACGCGGATGGTCCGCATCATGGACTGGCGGTTGGTGACGGCAAAGCGGACCACCATGATCACGCCATCCACATAGGGCGAGAGAACGACAGCGTCGGTAACCGGAATAACGGGAGAGGTGTCAATCACCACGTAGTCGAATTGTTGACGCCATACGTTGATCAGATCAGCCATGCGCTGCGATCCTAGCAACTCAGACGGAGACTCCGGACACGCTCCCGCCGGCATGAATATCAGCCCGGGAATTTCCTCGATCTGCCGGTACGCGGCCGCGTCCGGGCTGCCCCGCAGAACATGGCTCAACCCTGTCCCGGTGCACCGCCTTATGAACCTGCTCAGGCTGCCGCGGCGAAGGTCGGCGTCGACCAAAAGAACTCTGCCGCCGGTCTGGGCCAGCACCGAGGCCAGATTCAAGGCGGAAAAGCTCTTTCCTTCCTGGGGCAGACTGCTGGTGATCATGACGACCTTGGCCGGGCCGCCGGGCGCGGACAACAGCAGGGAAGTGCGCACCGTTCGAAACGCCTCCGCCACCAAGGAATTGCTGGGACCCACCAGGCGGGCACGGGCCTCTTGCAGGGCGTCGCGGACGCGCTTCTGAGTGTTGGCCTTGGGCAAGGCCTTTCGGTTCCCCGCAACCAGTTCGGCCTGCGGAATTATTCCCAGGACCGGCACACGGGTGACCGCCTCAACCTCATCGGGATCGCGCACCGTCCGGTCGGCGGCGTCGGTCACGAACGCACACCCCACGCCAAGCGCCAGTCCCGACAGGACGCCAACAGCCAGGTAGAGCGGCACCCTGGGTTTGGAAGGACGGGCCGGAACCGCGGCCGGGTCGACAACGTTGAGTTCGCTCGATCGCAGGCCGGCCAATACGCCGGCCTCTTTGAGCTTGCGCGACAGGTTGTCGTACAGCTCGCGGCTGGAATCGGCTTCGTGCTTGGCGATGGTGAAATCAATCGCCTTGTTATTCATATTCGCCGCGGTCGCCTTTTGCTCGGCAAAAGCCTTTTTGGCGGCCGCTTCGCGCGAGGCGGCCACTTCGTACTCGCTCTTGGCGCGATCGGCCAGCCGGCGCACTTCCTTTTGGATGGAAGCGTGAATTGCCTTTGCGCGCTCGTTCATCTCGATCAAGCGCGGATAAGCCGGGCCGTACTTGCTGGAGGCATCGGCGATCTGCGCGTTGACTTCGCTCTCCTGCTGGCGCAGGTTGTTGAGCAACTGCAGTGAATTTGCCGTGTCCGGGGAGGTTCCCGAAGCCGAGCCTCCCACCAGCCCCGCGACCAGCTCCGGATTACCGCTGCGGGCAAGGTTGTAAACGGCTTGCTTCATTACCCGGGCCGATTCCGCGGCGGTTACATCATTATTGAGTTGCTCCAGCCTGGTAATGACGATGTTATGGTGCTCATCCTGGCCGAATATCCCGGAATCCTTCTCCAACTGAACCGCGCGTTCCTGTGACTTCTCCACTTCGGACTTGAGGTCCACCAGTTGCCGGCGCAGGAATTCGGTGGCTTTATTGGTGGCGATGTAGCGCACTTGAAAGTTGTGCTCGACGAAGTCGCTCAGCAGTTGGTTGACGATCCGGGCGGCCATGGCCGGGTCAGGATGCGTGTAGCTGACGGTAATCAGGCGGGTGCCGGAAACGGCGTCAACCTTGAGGTTCGCCTGGAAGCGCCTGAGAGCGGCGGCGCGTTTCAGGGGCGACTCATCAAAGGGCAGGCTCATCTGCTGCCGCGCATCGGCGTTCTTGAACAGCGGGGGAGTGTAACGGAATTCCGGGGTGTCCGCCAGGTTCAGTTCCTTGATGACCTGCATGGCGAGCGTATCCGACTTGAGGGCGGCCGCCTGGGTCTGCAGGGTCAAAGTAAAATCGAGGGCATCGGTATAGCCGGCGGCAGACGCGCTGTTCGCGTCGCCCACCGCTATTCCGCCCATGTTCTGCTTGAGCAGTTGCAACTGCGAGACTGCCGTGTAGCGGGGAGTCGTAAGCAGGCAAGCCAGCGCCGCCAGGGCTACCATGGTTGCGGTGCAAGCGTAGATCCAGCGCCGGCGCCTGAGCAAGATCCGTATCGCCGCAACCGTGTCGACATCCGAATCATCGTTTCGCGGCGGAGGCGTGTACCTTCCGGCCGGCAACAGACGGATGTTGTTGGAGACTTTCTGAAGTTCGTTTCTTGGTTGTAGCAGCTTGTACGTCTGGCTCATCGGTTACATTCCTTTTTGCGCATGGTCTCTATTTCCGGCTCCCCGGCAAGCGCCGGCTGGGATGGCCGGCAGCCCGATGGTGATGCCCGGTCTGGCTTGAACTTGATTTCCGTCATGGCCCTGGCCGGGTGGGAGCAGGTTTCTGGTTTGTGTGGAAGCAGATTAAGAGCATTCCCAAAGCTGAGTCACAGCGGTTCCAAGTCGTACCCATCGGCCGCTATCGAAATCGAGCGCTGCAGCGACTCGATCGAAACCACCAGCCTCCGTTCAGAGGGGTCGGAGACGAGAACGCACTCGACGCCTTCGAGGCAGCCGCCGCGAATGCGCACCCGGTCGCCGGCCTTGAGGAAGGGATAGGGCGAGCAGGCCACGGAATTGTTTACGATCTGGCGCACCGCTTCGATCTGGGCGTCAGGAATCGAAGTGGGCTGACCGTTGAACGAAACCCAACGGAGCACACCCGGCACCTGCAGCACCCGGAGGTAGAGCTCGCCGCTGAGCGCGGCCTGGACGAAGGCGTAGCAGGAGAACAGGGCGGCATCTATGACCTTGCGCCGGTCGCTCCAGCGCCGGATTTCGCGCATCGTGGGCACGAAGGCAGTCACGCCCCGCATGCTCAGCTCGGAGGCAATCTTCTTTTCGTGCTTGGCCCGTGTCTGGATGGCAAACCACTGGGGCCGCTCGGCCGCCAGCATGGCCGCCGGCGTAGCCGCAACTGTCATCGGTATCGTTGTCAAATTGGACATTTCAACCATGCCGGAATACCCGCCTGAATCGCCTCCGCCCTGCTTCAGCGGAGGTCAACCTTGAAATACGTTTGAGCCGCGAAGCCCGCCCACTTGCCTGGCGTGGTCTCTGTGCGCACCACCCGTCCTTCGCCTTTCAGGGTTGCGCCCGCCGCCTTGCCTTCCGCCGTTGGCAGCACCAGGGTAATGCGCAGCCGCTTGCCCACCGGCGGACAGCAATTGGGGTCGCACGCGACGTAGATTCCATGCGGGCTGATATTTTCCGTGCGGCCATCCTCTATGCGCTGCTGGGGCCCGCTGTGCCACACGAAGAGCACTGGAAGATGCAAGCTGTAGCGAACGTATTTTCGGTGTTCCACGAGGCTCGAATTTATCGAAGGAATTGAACAGGAGGAGCAGGGCAAGACACGTTATTCCTCGCAGGCGGAGGTAAACTACTGAAAGAGAAGCTTTTACACCGTCATACTAGTGATTTTGGCCCCTGGTTGCCGGAATTTCTTCTCTGTGTGCAGCTCCGCCCTCATAGTCACATGAGATGCGAAAAACAGCAACTCTGGCCAGTGACAACGCCCAGAGTAGCTCCAGCATCATAGTGAGCGAGAGAGCCAGAGACTACCGCCTCGCTTTTGCCTACGGCATCCAACCGGCTCGTCTCAGGTACGAGCGCATTACGCCAGAAGTCGCAGTAGGGGAGAAAGTATGGAACCCTGCGGTATCCGGGTCTTGGTTGTAGATTCCAGCCGAATGAACGGCCAAGCCATTTCCGCCGCGCTGAAAAGCCATAATTTCCAGGTAGTCTATGCGGGCTGCGATGCGGCGGACGCGGCAGCCGAGGCGGCCCGCCAGCAAGTCGACGTGGCCCTGATCGGCGAACATCTTGCCGGCCGCCACGGCACCGGCTTCGAGCTCACGGAAAAGATTCGGGACGCGCACGGAAAACCGCAGGTGGTCATGATCCTTGACCAGTCGGATGGCGAGTCGGTCACGCGCGCCTTCCGCGCCGGCGCCAGGGGCATCTTCTGCCGAAACAGTTCGCTGGAAACCCTGTCGAAATGCATCGTCTGCGTCAATCAGGGCCAGCTCTGGGCCAGCAGTTCGGAGCTGGAACACCTGCTCGATGCGCTAAAAGTGCCTTTGCGCCTGGTGAATGCCACCGGGGCTGAGCTGCTGTCCAGGCGCGAACGCGAGGTGGTTCAGCGGATTTCAGAGGGATTGACCAACCGCGAAATCGCCGGCTTTCTCGGCTTGAGCGAAAACACGGTAAAAAACTACATTTACCGCATCTTCGACAAGCTCGGCATATCCAGCCGGGTGGAGCTCGTGCTCTACGCCGCCAGCCAGTTCATGCAGCGTTCTTCCGAATGCGAGCACTGCCAGAATCCGGTCGATAACCCCGGCCAGGAATCGACGATGTTCCGCTGGTACTGCAAAGCGGTGGAGAGATTTTCGCTCGTGCAGTATCTTCTGGGAGAGATGTACCGCGAAGGCCGGGGCGTCTCAGCCGACCCCAAGGCCGCTTACATGTGGTTCCGCATTGCCGAAAAAATATGCGCGACAATGAAGGACAGGAGCCATGAAGCGCAACTGGAACTGGAACGGGAGTTGACGCCTAAGCAGCTTGCCGAAGCCGCTCAGGAAGCGACAAATTGGCTCCGCCGGCAGCAGCATCTGTCCTGCCCCAAACTGCAGGAAAACAAGTCCCTGGTAGCCTAGCTTCGGATTCCGCTCCGCTCCATCCGGGGCTATTTTCATTTCTTCCCTCCGGGAGGAAATGGGTACTTGCTCAAAAATTAGCGCAGGCTCCCCAGCAAACGCCGCCCCCGCCTTTTTCTGCGAACTTGCGAGCACCAAAAACAATACAATTTTGACCGCCCGGTATGATAAAAGTTGCGGGTAGAGTCCGCGGCGAACGCCGTCGTTGCGTTTGCCGGGGCCGTCAGTCCTTTATTCCAAACGGAGCGTGCTTTGATGCCGGTCGATGAGAAATGGAAAACGGAATCGTGGTGGACGAGCAGTCTCAATTTCCTTCCCGAGGTGCGGGCGCAGTTTACCCTGCCGCCCGAGGTGGAGATTCATGATGCGACCTTGCGCGACGGGGAGCAGACTCCCGGAATCGTCTTGCGGAAAGACGACAAGATCAGGATCGCGGAGATGATGGACGACATCGGCGTCCACCGCATCGAAGCCGGGATGCCCGCCGTCTCGGCCGAAGACGCCGAGGCGATCAAGATCATTTCCAAGCGCCTCAAAAAGGCGAAGCCCTATGCCTTTGTGCGGGCGATGGAGAAGGACATCGACGTTGCCCACGAATGCGGCGCGGCCGGCGTAGTTATCGAAGTGCCGGTGGGACAGCCCAAGCTCGAGATTCAGTTCAAGTGGACCTTGGACCACGTTCTGGCGCAAAGCGTGAAGGCCATCAAGCGCTCCAAGCAGCTTGGGCTGTACACCGTTTTTTTCCCCTACGACACCACGCGCGCCGTGCCCGCCGATTTCAAGGGCATGCTGGCCCGGCTCATGCAGGAAGCGCCGCCTGACTCGATTGGCGTGATCGATACCGTCGGTTGCGCCATTCCCGCGGCCATCAAGTACCTGGTGACCATGGTCAGGCAGACGACCGGGCTGCCGGTCGAGATCCATACGCACAACGACATCGGCATGGCGGTGGCCAACGAAATGGCGGCGGTCGAGGCCGGCGCCACCGTGGTGCACACCTGCATCAACGGGCTTGGCGAACGCACCGGCAACGCCGCGCTGGAAGAAGTAGCGGTGGCGCTGCGGACCCTTTATGGCTACGACTGGGGCTTCAAGTTCGAGAAGCTGGCGGAGCTGTCCGCCTTGACCCAGAAGTTGACCGGCTTTGCCATGGCTCCCAACAAGCCGATTGTGGGCTCGGGAAACTTCACCAGGGAATCCGGAATCGGCATCGACATGGTCTTGCATCAGCCGCTGGCAATGTTTTCCCTGAATCCCCCCTTCGTCGGACAACGTCCCAAGGCGGTCCTCGGCAAGAAGAGTGGATACGCCTCCGTAACTACCAAGATCAAGGAGCTGGGGCTCGACTATCCGGAAAACAAGGAGAAGTTCGAGCTCGTCCTGCAGAAGATAAAACAGCTTGGCACGTCCAAGAAGGGATTGGTAACGGACGAGGAGTTCAAGACGATTCTCAAGGAAGTGTTCAGCGCGGCAGCGACAAAGTAGCCGGCGGGACTGCCATTGCGCCCCGGCTCGCTGACTGGGGAAGGCCTTCGAGGCGAAGGGGGAGGTTCACAGCACGTATCAAACCTCTACCATGCGGGTTCTCAGATTGCCATTGACAAATGGGCGAAGAAATGGAGAAATACGAGAAATGAAACGTGCGGTGCCTAAGCCGGTTCGTTATGACCAGGTGGGTGAATGGTCTGAACTCAAACTTGAGATTCTTCGAAAGTACGCCACGGCATACTCAACCATCCTGGCGAGAAAAGGGCTTCACCATGCTTACATTGACGGATTCGCGGGCGCAGGGCGCGCCATCTCCAGACGAACGAAGGAAATGATTCCGGGGAGCCCGCTCAATGCTCTGAACGTGGAACCGCCTTTCAAGTACTACTACCTCGTTGACCTCGACGCCAGCCGTGTAGGCGAACTTCGCCGGTTGACCGCTGACCGGCAGAATGTCTACGTTTTCGGCGGCGATGCGAATTCAATACTGTTGTCGGAAGTATTTCCGCGTATTCGCTTCGAGGATTACCGTCGCGCCCTTTGCGTTCTTGATCCCTATGGACTACATCTCAACTGGACCATTATCAAAGCTGCCGCCGAACTTGGGACCATCGAAATCTTTTTGAACTTCCCAGTGGCGGACATGAACCGTAACGTACTATGGCGGAGCGAAGGAGCGTCGGACCAAAACATCCAACGGATGAACGCATTCTGGGGAGACGAGTCTTGGCGGGAGGTTGCATATTCCGTAAACGCGAACCTGTTCGGAGACCTTGAGGCTGAGAAGCAACCCAACAGAGTGGTCGCGGACGCGTTCAGGGAGCGGCTGCGGACCGTTGCTGGCTTCCGGTATGTGCCGGAGCCAGCGCCAATGCGCAACTCCGTCGGGGCAATCGTGTACTACCTATTTTTTGCCGCTCACCAACCGGCAGCAGGTAAGATTGTGACCGACATCTTAGACGCTTACAGGGAACGTGGACTACTTCGTGGCTGACTACTCAAAGATCGAATGGACCGATGCAACGTGGAACCCGGTTCGGGGTTGCACGAAGATTAGCCCAGGTTGTGTCCATTGCTACGCAGAGAGGTTTGCAGAAAGGTTCCGGGGTGTACACGGTCATCCATTTGAGCAGGGCTTCGACCTGCGGCTTGTGCCGCATAAGCTCAATGAACCGCTTCGATGGCGGTTACCAAGGCGGGTTTTTGTCAACTCGATGAGCGATCTCTTTCACGATGCAGTGCCGGACGACTACATTGCTGAGGTTGTTGATGTCATGGTCCGGGCGGATTGGCATACGTATCAGGTACTGACCAAGCGTTCTAAGCGGATGCGGGAACTACTGAACTCACGGCTTAGATTCGCTGCCGCAAAACCCCATATCTGGTGGGGTGTCAGCGTTGAGAACAGGCGTCATGGCCTGCCCAGAATCGCTCATTTGCGATCTGCACCGGCCAGGGTTCGCTTTCTGTCCATCGAGCCTCTGCTGGAAGACCTGGGAACAGTTGAGTTGTCTGGAATCGACTGGGTTATCGTCGGGGGTGAAAGCGGGTTTGGGGCTAGGCCCATGTTGCGCGACTGGGTTGTTTCAATCCGCAGGCAATGCCGCCAAGAGGGGGTAGCTTTCTTCTTCAAGCAATGGGGCGGCGTCAATAAGAAGAAGGCCGGGCGACTGCTGAATGGACGAACCTATGACGAGATGCCGGAAATTCCGCTGAAAATCTTATCCGCGTGACGTTGTAGGCGCAGTATCCGAAGAGAGAGAATCTACTATTCCTACGCAAAGAAGTTGATCTGCGGCATAGCTGAACCAGATATGCCTCCGCCGCATCCGCCGGTGGAACATGGCCGTATTTAAGTGTATTAAGGTTATAATAGCCTAATCCCGCACGATTCAACGCATTGGGGTTCTAACTGCAAATAATGCGGTGCAAGGATTCGGGGCGCAGCTCTGTTGCTGCTATCCGGGGTGTTGCCGGCGGCAGCCCGGGCGGGAGATTTGCGGCTTTTGTCTTTTTTCGGCACTGCGGAACGCATGGTCAGAATGAAGCACGCATGGTCACACTAGAGCAAGTCAAACAAGCGCGCGAGCGGATCGGAGATTCCGTCTTCGTTTCGCCGTGCTCGCATTCCGAGACGTTTTCGCGGCTGATCGACAACCGGGTGTTCCTGAAGCTCGAAAACCTGCAGATGACGGGGTCCTACAAGGAGCGCGGCGCGCTGAACCGGATCCTGACCCTCACCAATGGCGAACGGGAGCGCGGACTGATTGCCGCTTCTGCCGGCAACCACGCCCAGGCTGTCTCCTACCACGCCAGCAAGCGCAACATCGCCGCGCAGATCTGCATGCCCCTGGCCACGCCTCTGAATAAGGTGATGGCGACCCGGCGTTATGGCGCCGAGGTGATCCTGCACGGGGCCAATTACGACGAGGCTTGCGACGAGGCGAAACGACTTTGCGCCGAGCAGTCGCTCACCTTTATTCATCCCTTTGACGACGATGCGGTCATCGCCGGCCAGGGAACCATGGGGCTGGAGCTGCTGGAGCAAATGCCGGACGTGGAAGTGGTGATCACCGCCATCGGCGGCGGCGGCCTCATCAGCGGCATGGCCTGCGCGCTGAAAGAGGTGAATCCCAAGATTCGCGTCATCGGAGTGCAAACGGCCCGCCTGCCTTCAATGCGCGCCGCGCTGGCCGCCCGTCACCCGGTGGTTCTGCCCGTTGCCTCCACCCTGGCCGATGGCATCGCGGTACGCCGCGCCGCCGAGCGTACCCTGGAAATGGTGCAGAAATACGTTGACGACATCGTGACCGTGGAAGAGGAAGAGATCGCCAACGCCATTCTCCTGCTGCTGGAAAACGAAAAGACGCTGGCCGAGGGCGCGGGCGCGGCGCCGGTGGCCGCCCTGCTGCAGCACAAGGTCTCCTGCATCGGCAAGAAGATTGTCGCCATAGTCTCCGGGGGCAACCTGGATGTTTCCATACTCTCGCGCATCATCGAGCGCGGGCTGGTGAAAGACGGGCGCCTGATCCGCCTGCGCATCCATCTGCCCGATTATCCGGGAGCCCTGCACAAGCTCACCGGGGTGCTGGCCCGGATGCGCGCTAATATCGTGGAGACCTCCTATGACCGCACCTACTACGGCGTCAACCTCGGCGATACAGCTATCGACCTGACGATGGAGACACGCGGCTCGGAGCACGTCGAGGAGCTGCTGGCCGCCTTGCAGGCGGAGCACTACGACTACGAGCGGATACAGTAGAGAAGACCTTCGCCGGCAGGAGTGGAGCGGGCGAGTCGTTGTCCTGCGCGGTGTGTTTACACCTTAAGTGGCCCCGGCAGCGGTCCGGAGCGGGCAATGACGAACTGGTTCCCGGCGGTCCATAATTTCCGGCGCGTGTTGATTGCCGCTGATATCATGAGTTCTTAACTGGGTTGCGAGTGCGAAACAGCGTTGCCCTTAAAGACTATGTTTTTGTCTTCCAGCTCGATTCTCCAAAGCTCCGGGGAAGAACACCCCCCAGGCAAAGGTTCTTATTCGAAAGCTCCTTCTAAAGCCCCAATACGTGTAGTGCTGCTGGGGATGGCGGTGGCGTTGGCCGTCATTCTGGCCGGCTGCGGCAACTCGGCAGGGAAGCCCAATGGAGGCCGCTCGGCAATGGCCCCGCAGGCGGTTGCCGTGACCGTGGCCAGCGCCGAAAAGCGCGACATACCCTACTACCTGACGGGACTGGGGAACGTCACTGCCTTCAACACCGTGACCGTCAAGACCAGGGTGGATGGGCAACTGGTCCAAGTCGCCTTCAAGGAGGGGCAGGAAGTTAAGAAGGGCGACCTGCTTGTGCTGATCGATCCCCGTCCTTACGAGGTGGCGCTCAGCCAGGCGCAGGCCACCTTGTTCCGTGACCAGGCTCAACTGCGGGATGCGCGCATCAATTTGGAGCGTTTCACCGGGCTGTTCGCCGCCAAGATCATTCCGCAGCAGCAGCTCGATACCCAGCGCGCGACGGTAGACCAGTTGGAGGGCGCGGTCCGCGCCGACCAGGCGCAGATCGACAACGCCAAGCTGAACCTGGTTTACTGCCGCATTACTTCGCCGATCAGCGGGCGAGTGGGACTGCGGCTGGTCGATTCGGGCAACATGGTTCATGCCGCCGACACGAACGGGCTGCTGGTGATCACCCAGCTTCAACCCATAGCGGTTCTGTTCACCCTGCCCCAGGACCTGCTGCTGACGGTCCAAAAGGCCATGTCGAAGGGGCAGCTCACGGCGCAGGCCTACAGCCGCGACGACCAGACGCAGCTTGCCACCGGCAAGCTGCTCACCATCGATAACCAGATCGATCCCACTACCGGCACGGCCAAGCTGAAGGCTGTTTTTGAAAACAATGAGCGGGTGCTTTGGCCCAACCAGTTCGTCAATGTGAAGCTGCTGCTGGAGACCCGGAAAGACAATACTATTGTTCCCGCCGCAGCCATCCAGAACGGCCCGCAAGGCAACTTTGCTTACGTGGTAAAGCCGGACAAGACGGTTGAATTGCGTCCCGTGCAGGTTTCTTTCACCCAGGGCAGCATCACCTCGGTTGCCTCCGGACTGAGTCCCGGAGAACAGGTGGTCACCGAAGGGCAGGACAAGCTGCAATCCGGCAGCCGGGTGGAAATCCGGCCTAGCGCGCCGGCGGCGCGTCCGGCGCAGAGTGCGAGTGCAGTGGGGCCATGAGTCCTTCACGGCTGTTCATTCTTCGGCCGGTTGCAACCTCATTGCTGATGGTTGCGATCCTGCTGGTAGGCTTCGTGGCCTACCGGGAGCTGCCGGTCTCGGCGCTGCCCCAGGTCGACTATCCCATCATTCAGGTGGTTACTTTCTATCCGGGCGCCAGCCCCGATGTCATGGCGTCTTCGGTGACCGCCCCGCTGGAGCGCCAGTTCGGCCAGGTTCCGGGACTGTCCCAGATGACCTCCACCAGCTCGTTTGGCAGCTCCATCATCACCCTGCAATTCAACCTGGACCAGAACATTGACGTGGAAGAACAGCAGGTGCAGGCGGCCATTAACGCGGCTTCCAGCTATCTGCCGACCAACCTGCCCAACCCTCCGATCTACAGCAAGGTGAATCCGGCGGATGCGCCCATCCTGACGCTGGCGCTCACCTCCGATTCGCTGCCGCTCACCAAGATTGAAGACCTGGCGGACACCACCCTGGCGCAGAAGATTTCGCAGGTACCCGGCGTCGGCCTGGTCTCCATCAGCGGCGGGCAGAAGCCTGCGGTCCGCATCCAGGCCAACCCGACGGCCTTGGCCTCCTACGGCCTGAGCCTGGAAGACCTGCGCACGGCCCTCACCCAGGCCAACGTCGATCAAGCCAAGGGGACCATCGATGGCAAGCGCCAGTCCTTCACCATCGGCGCCGATGACCAACTGCTGTCCAGCAAGGGATACCGCAGTGTCATCATGGCTTACCGCAATGGCGCTCCGGTTCGCCTGACCGACATAGCCACGGTGGTCGATGGCGCCGAGAACGTGCAGCAGGCGGCATGGATGAACGAGCGCCCGGCGGTCATCGTCAACATCCAGCGCCAGCCCGGAGCCAACATCATCGGCGTGGTGGACCACATCCAGGCCATTCTGCCGCAGTTGCAGACAGCGCTGCCCGCCTCGGTTAAGGTTTCGGTACTGACCGACCGCACGCAGACCATTCGCGCCTCGGTGGACGACGTGCAGTTCGAGCTGATGCTGACCGTGGTGCTGGTTGTGCTGGTGATGTTCCTGTTCCTGCGGAGCTTCTCGGCGACCATAATTCCCAGCTTTGCCGTGCCGCTCTCGCTGATCGGGACCTTCGGGGTGATGTACCTGCTCGGCTACAGCCTGAACAATCTCTCGCTCATGGCGCTGACCATTTCGACCGGCTTCGTAGTCGATGACGCCATCGTCATGATCGAGAACATCGCCCGCTACATTGAAGCGGGAGAGCCTCCGCTGGAGGCGGCGCTCAAGGGCGCGGGGCAGATCGGCTTCACCATCGTCTCGCTGACCGTGTCGCTGATCGCGGTGCTCATTCCGCTGCTTTTCATGGGCGACATTGTCGGCCGGCTGTTCCGCGAGTTTGCCGTCACCCTGGCGGTCACCATTCTGGTTTCCGCCGTGGTTTCCCTCACTCTGACGCCCATGATGTGCGCCAAGCTGCTGAAGCACAAGGACGAGTCGCAGCAGAGCCGGTTTTACCATGCCTCCGAGCGCTTCTATAACCGGGTGATCGAGAAGTACGGCGTTACCTTGCAGTGGGTGCTGCGGCACCAGACCGCAACCCTGCTGGTTACCGTCGGCACCCTGGTGCTCACCCTGGCGCTTTACGTCTTCGTGCCCAAGGGCTTTTTCCCGGTGCAGGACACGGGCATAATTCTGGGCGTCTCCGACGCGCCGCAGACGATCTCGTTTGCCGCCATGGCCGAGCGCCAGCAGGAGCTGGCGAAGGCGATTCTGCAGGATCCCGACGTGGTCAGCCTGTCGTCCTTCATCGGCGTCGATGGCATCAACACCACGCAGAACAGCGGGCGCATCCAGATCAACCTCAAGCCGCGCGACCAGCGCGCCGCCACCGCCTCGGAGATCATTCGCCGCCTGCAGCCGAAGCTGGGCCAGATTGGCGGCATCACGCTCTACATGCAGCCGGTCCAGGACCTCACGGTCGAGAACAAGGTCAGCCGCACGCAGTTCCAGTATTCGCTGGAGGACGCCGACGCCAATGAACTCGGGCAGTGGGCCCCGCGCCTGGTGGAAAAACTGAAGTCCATGCCGGAGCTGCGCGACGTCGCCACCGACCAGCTCACCGGCGGCCTCAACGCCGACCTGGTGATCGACCGCGACACCGCCTCGCGCTTCGGCATCCTGCCGCAGAACATCGACGACACGCTGTACGACGCCTTCGGGCAGCGCCAGGTTTCGACCATCTTTACCCAGCTGAACCAATACCACGTAATACTCGAGGTCAACCCGCAGTTCCAGCAGGATCCGGAAGCGCTGAACCGCCTTTACGTGCGCTCGCAGAACGGAACCCAGGTGCCGCTGATGTCCTTTGCCAGGCTGCAGCGCAACAACGCTCCGCTGGCGGTGAACCACCTGGGACAGTTTCCCTCGGTGACTCTTTCCTTCAATCTTGCCCCCGGCTTTTCGCTGGGCGAGGCCACCAAGGTAATCGACCAGGCCAAGCGCGAGATGAACATGCCGGAAAGCATTCAGACCAGCTTCCAGGGAACCGCGGCCGCCTTTCAGAAGTCGCTGGCCAGCGAACCCTGGCTGATTGTGGCGGCGGTCATCACCGTGTACATCGTGCTGGGGGTGCTCTATGAGAGCTACATCCATCCCATCACGATTCTTTCGACCCTTCCCTCGGCGGGCGTGGGCGCCATCCTGGCGCTGCTGATCACCGGCAACGACCTGAACGTGATCGGGCTGATAGGCATAATTCTGCTGATCGGCATCGTGAAGAAGAACGCCATCATGATGATCGACTTCGCGCTGGAGGCGGAACGGCAGGAGCATAAGCCGGCGGAGGAGGCCATCTACCAGGCCTGCCTGCTGCGCTTCCGTCCCATCATGATGACCACCATGGCCGCGCTGCTGGGCGGATTGCCGCTGGCCCTGGGCACCGGAACCGGCAGCGAGTTGCGCCGGCCGCTGGGCATCACCATCGTAGGCGGCCTGCTGCTGAGTCAACTGCTGACCCTGTACACGACCCCGGTGGTGTACCGGTGGTTCGACCGGCTGGCGGGGCGCTTCTCGCGCTTCAGGATTGGCAACCGGATCGAGGAACCGGTGGCGGCGGAGTAACCGATGAATATCTCCGAGCCGTTCATCAAACGGCCGATTGGGACCTCGCTGCTGGCAGTAGCGGTGCTGCTGGCCGGCGCGCTGGCCTTCTCGAAGCTCCCGGTTGCCCCGTTGCCGCAGGTTGAATTCCCCATAATTTACGTTCAGGCCGCCCTGCCCGGCGCCAGCCCGGAAACCATGGCGTCGGCGGTCGCCACCCCGCTGGAGCGGCAGTTCGGCCGCATCGCCGGCATCAGCGACATGACCTCGACCAGCCAGTTGGGGTCGACCGCCATCGTTTTGCAATTCGATCTGAACCGCAACATCGATGCCGCCGCGCGCGACGTGCAGGCGGCCATAAACTCGGCCCGCGGCAACCTGCCCACCAACCTGCCGCAAAACCCGACCTACCGCAAGGTCAATCCGGCCGACGCGCCCGTTCTCATCCTGGCGCTCACCTCCAATTCCATCAGGAAGCCGGAGATTTACGACACTGCCGACTCCATCCTGGCGCAAAAGCTGGCCCAGGTGGAGGGCGTGGGCCAGGTTTTCGTCGGCGGCGGTTCGCAGCCAGCGGTCCGGGCGGAGTTGAACCCGACGCAATTGAACAACATGGGCGTCGGCCTCGATCAGGTTCGTATTGCCCTGGCCACGGCCAACGCCAACCGTCCCAAGGGCGCCTTCTCCGGCAAGCAGGAGACGGTCACCATTACAGCCAACGACCAGATGTTCAAGGCCAATCAATACAAGAACCTGATCGTTTCCTATAACAACGGAGCGCCAGTCCGGCTCTCGGACGTAGCCGATGTGCAGGATTCCATGGCTGACCTGCGCGCCGCCGGCTTCGCCAACGGCAAGTCCGCCATCGTCATGATCGTCTTCCGCCAGCCGGGAGCCAACATCATAGATACCGTCGACCGCGTTTATGCGCTGCTGCCGCAGTTGAAGGCTTCGATCTCTCCGGCCATCGACATCAGCGTCCTGATGGACCGCACCACCACGATTCGCGCCTCGGTGCGCGATATCGAAGTGACGCTGCTCATCTCCGTCATCCTGGTCATCTTTGTTGTTTTCGTCTTCCTGCGCAACTTGTGGACGACCTTAATCCCCAGCATTGCGGTGCCGCTTTCGCTGGTCGGCACCTTCGGCGCCATGTACCTGCTGGGCTACAGCCTGGACAACCTGTCGCTGATGGCGCTGGCGATCTCGACCGGGTTCGTGGTTGACGACGCCATTGTCGTCATTGAGAACATCATGCGTTACCTGGAGCAGGGTTACAGCCCGGTGCAGGCCGCCTACAAGGGATCGCGCGAGATCGGCTTTACCGTGCTCTCGATGAGCGTTTCATTGGTGGCCGTGTTCATCCCCCTGCTGCTGATGGGCGGGATTGTCGGCCGCCTGTTCCGCGAGTTTGCCGTCACCCTGAGCATCGCCATCGCCGTCTCGCTGCTGGTTTCGCTTACCACCACCCCGATGATGTGCGCCAAGTTTCTGCGGCCGGTGGAGAAACAGAAACACGGCAGCCTTTACCGCTCCAGCGAACGGGCCTTCGACTATATCCTGGAAACCTACAGCCGCTGGCTGGGATGGGTGTTGCGGCGCCAGCGGCTGACCCTGCTGGTCACCATTCTCACCGTTTGCCTCAGCATCTCGCTTTACATTGTCGTGCCCAAGGGCTTCTTCCCGCAGCAGGACACGGGCCGCATCGCGGGCAGCATCCAGGCCTCGCAGGATATCTCCTTCCTCGCCTTGCGCCAGAAGATGGCCCAGTACAGCGCCATCGTGCAGAAGGACCCGGCGGTAGCCCAGGTCATGGTCTTTTCCGGCGGCCGCGGACTGCAGAATAGCGGCAGCATGTTCATCAGCCTGAAGCCGCTGAACGAACGCCCGGAAAGAGTGACGTCAGACCAGGTGATCGGACGCCTGCGCCGGCAACTGGCGACGATCCCGGGGGCGACGCTCTACCTGCAATCCGCCCAGGACCTGACGATCGGAGGCCGGCAATCGGCTTCGCAATTCCAGTGGGCACTGCAATCGGAGGACCTGCAGGAGCTGAATACGTGGGCGCCGCTGATGATGGCCAAACTAAGTACGCTGCCGCAACTGCGCGACGTCTCCACCAATCAGCAGGACAAGGGCCTGGAACTGCACGTCGATACCGACCGCGATACGGCAGCGCGCATGGGAGTGACGGCGGCCGCCATCGATGCCGCCCTCTACGACGCCTTCGGCCAGCGCCAGGTCTCGATCATCTACCGGCCCTTGAACGAGTACCGGGTGGTCCTGGAAGTCAACCCCGCCTTCAGCGCCGACCCCGGAACGCTGAACTATATCTACGCGCGCTCCAGCAACGGGCAGGAGGTGCCGCTGTCGTCATTCGCGCGTTTTTCACCCAACAATACCGCCCTGGGCGTCAACCATCAGGGACAGTTCCCTTCGGTCACCCTGTCGTTCAATCTCGCGCCCGGCGTGTCGCTGGGACAGGCCACAACGGCCATCCAGGCGGCGCAGCGGGAGATCGGCATGCCCTCCAGCATCCAGGCCAGCTTCGCCGGCACGGCGGCGGCCTTCCAGGCTTCGCTGTCCAACCAGCCCATTCTGATCATGGCCGCGCTGGCGACCGTCTATATCGTTTTGGGAGTGCTGTACGAGAGCTACATCCATCCGATCACGATCCTGTCCACCTTGCCTTCGGCGGGGGTTGGCGCGCTGCTGGCGCTGTTGATTACGCGAACCGATCTCTCCGTGATCGGCATGATCGGCATCATTCTGCTGATCGGCATCGTGAAGAAGAACGCCATCATGATGATCGATTTTGCCCTCGACGCCGAGCGCCGCGAAGGCAAGAACCCGCAAGAGGCGATTTACCAGGCATGCCTGCTGCGCTTCCGCCCCATCATGATGACCACCATGGCCGCCCTGCTCGGCGGCTTGCCTCTGGCCATCGGCATGGGAACCGGCAGCGAACTTCGCCGGCCCCTCGGCATCACCATCGTGGGCGGCCTGATCGTGAGCCAGATGCTGACCCTGTTCACCACGCCGGTGATCTACCTCTACATGGACCGGCTGCGCTTCTGGCTGGCCCAGCGTAAGGCGGCAAAGATTCACAAGATGCTGCCCAAGCCGAGTCAGGCCGACTAGACGAATGTAGCGCCGGTCCCGCCATGCGGGACCAGCGCTACTTTAGAGCGGCAGCCATCCTGCGCGTCGCAATCGCATCAAGACAGCGATAGAATCGCTACTTCTGCCCGGTCACCGCCGCGTGCATGGCGGCGAAAAACTCGGCACCGTTCTGCATGACCTTTTCGTCCACGTCAAAGCAGTTGCTGTGGTGGCCGCCGCCGATGGGCGTTCCCAGCAGCACCTCCAGCGCCTTGCCGCCCCGCTGCTGCACGGTCTGCATCAGCAGGCACATGTCCTCCGAGCCGTTGGTGGAGCAGGCGGGCACAACCTCTTTTACCGAGGGCAGCGACCTGGCGACCGTGGTTCCCAGTTCGATCAACTCCGGTGAGTTCAGGGCGGCTACCGTGCTGGTTGCCGGGACCACCTGTAATTCAAGGTCGTGCATTTTGGCCGCGCCATGGAGCACGTCCATGGCCCGCCCGACCATGTATTCGTTGATCTCGTTGCTGACGCCGCGCGTCTCCATGCGAAAGTAAGCTTTTTCCGGAATGATATTCCAGGTCGTCCCGGCCTGCATCACGCCCACGTTAACGCGCGATGCGCCGGTGCCGTGCCTGGAGATTGCATACAGGTTCGTCACCGCCGCGCAAGCGCCCAGCAGGGCGTTCCTGCCCAGGTCGGGCCGCACGGCGGCATGCGCCGCCCGGCCCGTATAGGTCACCTCGAAGCGATTCATGGCCAGCCAGTCGAAAACATTGAGGCCTATCTTTCCGGTTTCCTTGATTGTGATGCCGACGTGGCACCCGAACAGGTAGTCCACGCCATCAACCACGCCCATGGGAACCATGGTGACAGCTCCGCCGAGGTTCTCCTCGTTCGGCTGGAAGATGAATTTTACCGTTCCCCCGATGTTGGCGCGGTTCTCGGCCAAGCAGCGCGCCAACAGCAGCCCCAGCGCGGTGTGAGCGTCGTGCCCGCACATGTGGGCGTAGCCCTTGTTCTGGGAGGCGTATCCTCCGGCCGCCGGCGGGTGCGCGGGATCGCTCGATTCCAGAATTTCCAGCGAGTCGATATCGAAGCGGAAGGCCACGGTCGGACCCGGCTGGCCGCCGGCGAGCTCGCCCACCACGCCGGTGAATCCACCCCTGGCGGGCGCGATGAACTCCTCCTTGATTCCGGCTCTCAGCGCCCGCTGGTATTCGGCTTCCAGCGTCTGCGCGTCGGGAACCACCTGCCGCTTGTCTGCGGCTATGATCTGCTTGCCCAGCGAGACCTTGTAGCCCCAGCTTGACAGTTTTTCCGCCACCAGGCCGGTCGAATAAAACTCCAGCCACGCCGGCTGCGGATTGCGATGAAGCTGCCGCCGCCACTCGACCGCTTCCGGAAAATGAGCGGCGATGGACCGTGCCATCCCGGCAGACAAAAAAGCGGCATGCGGGGTTCCCGGCGAGCCTGAAGGCGGGGCCGGGGCGCCCAGACTATTTGTGGATTGCTGCTTCATGTTTCTCATCCGCTTCGACCGCCTCTTCCAACCCGCTGGGCCGCGCCGGCGTCAGCAGACAGACGATCACAGTAACCGCGAAGTTAACGCACAGGGCGAAGAATCCGGCGTTGATTCCCAGGAACGGGTCGTGCTTGGTCAATACCAGGAAGGCAACCATGAAGACGCCGACGATCAGTCCGGTAAAGACGCCGGCCAGATTCATACGCCTCCAGTACAGCCCGAAGAGCACCCCGGGGAGAAACTGCGTTACCCCGGCGTATCCCAGCAGCAGCAACTGCACCAGCGTAGGCGAGCTGTAGATGGCGAAATAGAGCGCCACGGCGGATATGACCACCACCATCACCTTCGCCAGCTTGGCCACCTGGTCGTCGGTCATCGCGGGCGCGAACACCGGGCGAATGAAGTTCTTGGAAAACAGGGTCGCTGCCACCAGCAGCAGCATGGCCGCCGGCACCATGGCGGTCAGAGCGCCTGCCCCGCCCACCACCCCCAGGAGCCACGGCGGGAAGGTCTTGCGCACCATCGCCAGCAGGGCTAAATCGCCGCTGGCGAGCCCGGGAAGCACGAGAATGGCTGCCAGTCCGACGAAGAAAATCAAGGGAAGCGTAATGGTGTACAGCGGCATGATGCAGGCGTTGCGCCGCAGCGTGTTGGCGCTCTTGGCGGTGAAGGTCGAAGCCGTCAGGTGCGGCCACATGTAAAAGCCGAAGGAGGTCAGCAGCACGGTGGAGATGTACCACATGTGCCCCATGCTCTTGACCGCGCCCGGCATTACCAGGTGGGCAGGCTTGGCTTGTGCCAGCTTGGCGAACATCGGGCCGATGCCGCCGAAATGCACATACGGAATGCCGATGCCAATGACGAAGGCGGCCAGCAGCATCAGGATGTCCTTAAGCACGCTGATCCAGGCCACTGCGCGCACGCCGCTGGCAAAGACGAAGGCGGCAACCAGGGCCACGGCAATCACCATGGCCGGGGTGCGGCTGATGCCTTCAAAGCTGGCGGTGGTCACAATGATTCCCAACCCCGTCAGTTGCAACTGCACGTAGGGGATGATGAAGACGAAGCCGACAATGGCCACAAAGCCGGCCAGGTACTTGCTTCCGTAGCGCTTGATGAAGAAGTCCGATTGCGTCTGCATCTTATACTTGTGTCCCACCTCCCACAATTGCGGCAGGAAATAGAAGGAGCCGACATAGGCCAGCACCAGGTATGCCAGTATGTAGAGGGTTGGCCCGCCGCGCGAGTAAGCCCATCCGGCCGCGCCCAGGAAGGCGAAGGTGGTGTAAATCTCGCCCGCAAAAATCAGGTACACCAGCAGCAGCCCGAAGCCTCTGCCGGCCACGGTCCACTGTTCCAGGTCCATTTTGTAACGCCCGCCGGCGTAAAACCCCAAGGCGGCGCCCGCGATGATGATGCCGAAGATGATGGTTAATGCTATTGCGCTCGGGCTCATCGCGCGCCTCCTTTCTTATCGTCGGTGGAAACATTGCCGGAGCGCACCTCCAGCCGATACGCCCCCCACCACATGATCGGAGGCGTGATGACGATCCACAGAATCAGCCAGAACAGGTTGAACGGCAGCCCCAGGACCATGGGATCGACCCGATCCCAGAGCGAAACCGTAAAGCAAATGGCTACGAAGGGAATCAATCCGACCAGGAGAGATCCCAAAGAGGGCTTTCTCATAGGCGCCTCCGGCAGGCTTGAAGTTTGAGATTCCTGGTATTTGCTTCTTCGAGGGGCGCTTTGTCAAGCAAAATAGTGGCGGCCTTGTCAAGCAGATTTGGAGCCAGGTAGTGTTTCAGTTTGAAAATCCGGGGCTGCTTTGAAATCCGAGCAAAATAACTGCGGTAGAACGTCGCGGACAGAATTGTTTAACGTGTAAACAATTGCGCTAAAATCAGAAGGCCACTCCGGCGGGAAGTGGCCCTTATGCCAAACCACGGCAATGCGGCAGCAGGCTATACGGCCTGTGCGATCATTTCTTTCCGATCCGACGCGTTCCTTCTTTGATATTTTTCCCGTTCGGCAGACCTAACCCGTTGAATTTGGCGTAGGCTTTCCAGCAAGGCCGGGTCGCGGTCAAGCAGTCTAAGTAAATTGTCTTGGCCACCACCCTGAATTACTTTTCCACTTTCCCATCGGACGACTACTTTAGGGCCGGTCCCCAGGAGTTCTTCGAGTTCTTCCTGAGTCAACCCCAGTTTGCTGCGAATCTCGACAATCTTCTCTGGCGGCAGCAGACCATATTTCTTTCTGACTTCATTTTTCACCGCTCGGTTATGGGCAGCCGCCTGGGCGGGGCTAAAGAATGCTTCCTTGCATTCTTGACAACGAAAGAACTCACTCTCCACCTTGACTCTTTCGTTTCGGTAACGCCCCCCCCTGCTCTCGGTGACTTTATTGGCCGCTCCTCCGCACGCAATGCAATTCATATCGTTACTCCTCATCCCTTCCCAACCCTGCACATCTCTTCATATCGTCCTAATCGTCTTTGTCCTTAAACGAAATCACAACCGCTTCACCGCGCACCTGCAATTTGAGGTAGATCCGGACGCCCGCGTATGTAATGTGATAAACGTCCTGCATACAGTTTGGAATACGCAAAGCCGGCATCGTCTTATAAAAATGCGTCTCGGAGAGCTGGTTGAAAATGCAATCGAACACGTCGTCCTGATCGAACCCCAATTCACCAGCGTCGTCCAATGCGGTGTCGGTCATAAACCAACTCCCATCCCGCATTAGACCCTTAATTAGGTCTAACGAATATGTTGGATGCATGGCAAGCTAAAAAGGTAGCACCGTGCTACCGGAAGTGTCAAGCCCCTTGGCAGGTATCTCGTCAGTACAATATCAGTAATTGTGCTGCGTTTTCAATCGGTTGCGTCGTTTTGTTCGCCAATAATATAGGTAATCAGTCGGCCAGCAGAGCAATTTCTTCGCGCGACAAACGTGATCTGTTAGCCCCGCCGCCATCGCCGGCGTGATCCTCTAGGGTTTTGTGAATCCGGGTAAGTTGCAGTGGATGAAGTGCATCGCCACCATATACCGGTAATTCTCAACTTTCTTACTAAATCCATTTGATTAAAAGCTAGTGAACCGACGCATGGACATCCGCATCGTGAGGTTCTGGCGTTCCACTGGTTATAGCCCCGGAACGCCGCCGCCTGCATGCCTCTATACTGATTGCATGGCAGAGCAATGCCAACCAACCACCGGCGGACGGATTCTCGCCCTTGACGTGGGCTCGAAGACCATCGGACTGGCCATTACCGATGAGCTCGGCATTACCGCCCAGGGCCTGGAAACCATCCGCCGCCGGAACAAGCGCTACGACTTGGCCGCGCTCCACTACGTGCTCCGCCACTATGGCGTGGGCGAGATCGTCGTCGGACTGCCGCTTCGTCTCAGCGGCCAAGCCGGAAAACAGGCCGAGAACGTTGCCGGCTTCGCCAGGGAATTGGAGGCGAAATTCAAGCTGCCCGTGCGGCTGTGGGATGAGAGGTTGACCTCGGCGGAGGCCAATCGAATTCTGAAGGATTCGGAGATCTCCATCCGCAAGCGCGCCGGCGCCGTGGACCGGCTGGCGGCGGTGCTCATTCTGCAAAACTACCTGGAACATCGGAGCGCCACGCTACTCCATCACGCCCCCGGCTCCAACCCCAGCACGCCAAAGGCGGGCGTGGCGGGGGCCTCTCCGGGCGAGGACCACTGACCCCATGCGCTTGCTTCTCAAGCTGACGGCTGTTTTGCTGCTGGCGGGAGCGGCTTGGCTTGCCTGGGCGCTGCTGCGCCCGGTAACCCCTCAGCGGGAAACGTTCGTGCTGCTGCCTGCCGGGTTTTCCGGCCGGCAGATCGCGCGCCGGCTTGAGAACAGCGGCATCATTCGCAGCTCCACCGGTTTTCTGCTGCTGCACTACATGCGGCGCTCGCGCACGCTGAAAGCCGGCGAATACCGTTTCCAGGAGCCCGAGAATGCAAGCCAGGTGCTCGACAAGCTGATTCGCGGCGAAATCTGCACCCATACGGTTGTGATCCCGGAGGGCTTCAACATCTTCGACATAGCGCAAGCCATTCAGCAGGCGGGCCTGGGGCCGGCGGAGGATTTTCTGGCGGAGGCCCGCGGCGACGTGGAGCTGGTGCGCGGCTTCGATCCCGAAGCCACATCGCTGGAAGGCTACCTGTTCCCGGACACCTATGAGTTCACGCGGACCCAGAGCATGCGCGACATGGCCCAGACCATGGTGCGGCGCTTCGAGCAGGAAGCCCGGCAGATCGGACTCGATATCGCAAGCCCGGGCCCGCCTGACAGGAAGCAAAAGCCCGGGCAGGATGCGCTTTTACCCCAGCCAGCGCAACCGCGGCGCTTGCCGGGGACTCCGGGCGGCAACATTCACGCGATTGTCACCTTGGCCTCGATTGTGGAGAAGGAAACGGCCCTCCCGAAGGAGCGGTCCCTGGTGGCAAGCGTCTACTGCAACCGGCTGCGGCGGGGAATGGCGCTCGATGCCGATCCGACGGTGGTGTATGCGGCGCTTTTGAACCAGCGCTACCGCGGCGCCATCCACCAGAGCGATCTGCAGTCCGACTCCGCCTACAACACCTACAAGCACGCCGGCCTGCCGCCCGGGCCGATTGCCAATCCCGGCAGCGAGTCGTTGCGCGCCGCCATGGACCCGGAGCGCACCAATTATCTCTATTTCGTGGCCGACGGCCAGGGCGGGCATCGCTTCACCGGCAGCTACCAGGAGCACTCGCGCAACGTGGCTGCCTACCGGCGAACACAGCGCTAGCAGGTTGCGGAAACGCCCTTGCCGGGAGGTCCACGCGCCTTTCCCATCTGTGATCCGCCAGGGGCAGTATCCAGCTTCGGGCGGCCGTCGTTTATACTAGAAGCTTGCTGAGATCGACGCTGAGCCTATGAAAGCACACTCCCGATGGCCGACTATTGCCGTTCTGTCCCTTGCGCTCGGCACCACCGGCTGCCTCTTCCGCTCGCACAAAGTGCAATCGAATATCAGCCAGGAACCGTTGCAAACGGCCAGCAAGCAGCAGCTCGTGCAGGAGCTGAACAGCGAAGCCGACTCCATCCGTACCATGAACGCCTCGGTTGATATCAAGACCACGGTGGGCGGAGCCAGGAAGGGCAAGATCACGGAGTATTCCGAGATCAGCGGCTTCATACTGGTGCAGAAGCCGGCCCTGCTGCGCATGATCGGCTTGCTGCCGATCGTCAGGAACCGGGCCTTCGACATGGTGAGCAACGGAAGCGGCTTCGAGCTTTGGATTCCGCCGAAGAACAAGTTCATTATCGGTCCGAATGAAGTCGCCAAGCCCTCTCCCAACCCGCTGGAGAATCTTCGTCCGCAGATCATTCTGGACGCGCTCTTGTTCCGGCCGGTGCAGCCGGACGAGATAGCGGTGCTGGAAGTGCGGACGCGAGTTTTGACAGACGAGGAATCGGAAAAGCACCTGCAGCAATCCAATTACATCCTCGACATCATCCGCAACGGCCCGGCCTCTGAAGACCGGTATCTATCGCGCAAGATCTACTTCAACCGCGCCAACCTGCTGCCATATCGCCAGTTGATCTTCAATAAGGCGGGAGAGGTCCAAACTGACGCCCAATACACCGGGTTCAAGGACTTCGGTGGCGTTCGCTTTCCCACTCACATCGTGATCCAGCGTCCGCAGGAGGAGTACACAATCGGGCTCAGGATCATTAAACTGACGTTCAATCAGCCGCTCAATCCTGACCAGTTCGTGTTGCCGCGGCCACCGGGAGCGCAGGTGGTGAGGCTCGACGGAAGCCAGCCATCGGCGTCAAACTCAGGCGACGCTACGCTTGGCGTGGAGTAAGCGGGGCCGATGAATAAACTCGTAATCTCAAACCTGATTCACCGGCCCGTGCGCACGGCCATCAGCGTCACCGCCATTGCCATCGAGGTGACCCTGATTCTGCTGATCGTGGGGCTTTCCACCGGCATATTGCACGACAGCGCCGAGCGGACCAGAGGGATCGGAGCGGACGTGCTGGTGACGCCTCCGGGGTCGTCGTTCCTGACCGGAATTACCGGCGCGCCGGTGCCAGTGGCGGTGGCTGACGTATTGCGAAAGCTGGAGCACGTGACCGCCGTGGCTCCGGTGATCATGCAGGTGAATACCACGGGCGCCCTCGAGGTGATCTACGGCATCGACCTCACGCCCGGATCGCCGAACAACTATGATCACATTGGCCCTCCCTTTCATTTCCTGAGCGGCGGCCCGTTTCAGGGCCCTTACGACATGATCGCGGACGACTACTTTGCCGCCCAGAGCCACATCCAGGTTGGCCAGAAGCTGCAACTGCTCAACCACGAATTCCGCGTGTGCGGAATCGTCGAACACGGCAAAGGCGCGCGCAAGTTCCTTCCCATTGCCACCCTGCAGGACTTGATCGGCGCCCGCGACAGGGCCTCCATTTTCTACGTCAAGCTGGACAGCCCCGCCAACGCCAGCCAGGTGGTGGCCGAGATCAAGCGCGTTCCCGGAATGGAGAGGTATTCGGTGCGTTCGCTGCAGGACTATCTTTCCCTGATGACTCCCGGGAACCTGCCGGGGTTTTCCACCTTCATCAACGTGGTGATCGGGGTGGCCCTGATCATCGGCTTTATCGTGATCTTCCAGTCGATGTACACGGCGGTGATGGAGAGAACACGCGAGATCGGAATCCTGAAGTCGCTGGGGGCCAACAAACGCTACATTGTCGCGGTGATCATCCGCGAAACCCTGGCGCTGGCCGTTGCCGGCATTGTCGCCGGCCTGCTGATCAGCTTCCTGGCCCGGATCGGCCTGCTGCACAAGTTCCCGCAAATTCGCATCCTGCTGAGCCCCGAATGGATGGTGCGGGCGGCGCTGATTGCCGTAGTCGGCGCCTTGCTGGGCGCCATCTATCCGGCTTACAAGGCGGCGCAAAAAGACCCCATCGACGCGCTCGCCTACGAATAGTTCTCAGCTTTTCGTTTTCAGTACTGGTTGTGAATTTCCGCAATAGTCGCAACTAAATTACTAGAGCTGGTTTCATAAAACCCAACCTGAAAAGAAGTGACGAATCCCCGCAGGGGCTAAAGCCCGCATTATTGCTGGTCCTGGACGGCAT
>JBEKQR010000006.1:0-27268 GCA_049519515.1 Candidatus Korobacteraceae bacterium | reverse complement strand
AGGAGGTGCTCTATGACAATCGGCCACACTGGGGACTGGTTTGATTTTGATGAAAATGGAATCAATGGCAGCAATGTGCCGAATCAGTCCGGTATGCCCTGTATATTTGCTCTCTTCAAAGCCGACAAAAGAACATTGGTTTATCTTGGATCTTGTGACATCAATATGAGAGCAGAGTTGTTGAGGTTAGTCCACGCCCCTACTCCCTGCCTGACTAAATATCTTCCATTAAAGTTCCAGTTTCAGCTTATTAATAAAGCGGAATTGGAACAAAAGAAGGCTAAACTGATTGAGGAATTCGGGCAATCTCTTTGCAGTTCATAGGGTATAGGCAAACGTTTGAGCCGAGCATCGTTAACTCCGAGGCTTTCGTTACGACAAAGAGCAACTTTTTGAGAGTAGGCACAGCGACCTTCCCATTCGGCCTTAAACGCGAAAGCTGATAGCAGCGGACGCCTACACCTTCACCGACGCGCTATAAACCAATTGTGGGCCCAGGGGGGAAGTACTCATTCCAAGCCTCCAGGATTGTTGCCGATTGTGCTCGACGATTTCAAGTAGCCGGCGCTCGCATGGGTACCGGACTCCCACCTTAGCTCCGCTTCGCTTCGCGAAGGTGGGGCACCATGGCACTCGCGTTCTAACCCAGACCACCAGCCCCTCGATTCCGGCCGTTTCGTGCCGTTCCGTTGCAAGCTCCGCGAAATTCATGCATGCTTAAGCAGGTGCCATCAGCGCCCGAGCCTATGCGGTACATCCTGCGCTTTTTGTGGAATGCAACTCGCGGCCATCGCCTTGCTCCCTGGCGGAGCCCCTACCTGCGCTGGCGCATGGAGACCTACTCGGGAATAAAGATGAATCACATCGGGTTCTTCGAATTCTGGGGGTTTGCCTGGCGCGAGCGCGTGCAGTTGTACCGCTTCCTGTACTGGACCGGCAGCATGGAAAGTTACGCGCGCGCCAAACCGAGGAATCCGTAAAGCAACTCACCCAAAGCTGAGAACCACTTCCGCTCCCGGGCCGGCATTGAGCAGCCGTGCTGCCGAACCGCGGTTGCATACCAACTCCAGGTAGCCGGTCGAGCCCACGATGGCGAATACCTCTCCTGGCGCGCCGTCCGCGAAGGCGTTGCGCATGGTGGTAATCTGCCGCCCGCCGATTTCGATGCGGAAAGCCGCCGGCGGCTGGCTCAGGAAGTGGGGAAACGCCGCGATCGAGAAATTGGTTATCAGGTTGCCGAACTTATCCGCCTTGAGGATGATGCCGCGCGCCAGCGACTCGCTTTCCACTTTCGGGTTGAGCCCGGCGAAGCGCCGGTAGTCGCCGATCTCCGGTCCGAAGTTCGTGGGCTCGATCCCCTTGGAGACCCAGGCGGCAATGGGCGAAAAAACATCGCGGCCGTGGAAGGTGCGGCTGACCGGCTGCAGGAAGTAATGCTCGGCCGTGATCTGGCGAACCACCACGCGTTCCTCGCGCTCGTAAATGAACGAGAACACGCCGTTGTCCGGTCCCACGAAATAATACTTTCCCGTCTGCACCAGCAATGCCCGCCGGTCGGTGCCGACGCCCGGGTCCACCACCACCAGGTGCACCGTGCCTGCGGGGAAAAACGAATATGCGTGGCCGATGGTGAAGGCCGCATCGATGATGCTGTAGGTGGCAACTTCATGGGAAATATCGACCAGCACGGCAGCGGGATTTATGGTCAGAAGCACCGCCTTCATGCTGCCGACGAAATGGTCGCGGGTGCCGTAGTCGGTGGTCAGGCTGATAAGATTTTGCGCCGGCAATGTCGCTCTCCTGCCGAAACCCAGTTCGGACCGGGGACCTGGAACAACACCCCGTCGCAGAGTAGTGTAATTCAAGCGCCGGAAACATCAGCCTCTTTTCAGCGCCCACGACGCGGGGCCGTTCCCCCGGGTAGCGCCGAAAGGCCGCAAGAGCATTTTGCTATTAGCGTTAAAGCCCAACCGAGCCGCCTGTTTAACTCACAATGAGTTTCCGGCGGCGCGGAACCTGAGGCACCCTTCAATTGCCTAGTTCCGGCGAAACATTGGGCCTTTGTGGTGTCTCTGGGGTCGAAGTCAAGCCGAGTGCTAGAATTTTCTCCCATGTTCACCTTCGTGTTGCTGCGCGTGGTTGCCGTGCTGCTGCTGGTGGCTGCCAATGCCTTTTTTGTGGCTGCCGAATTCGCGCTGGTCAGCATCCGCGACACGCGTCTGGAGCAACTGGTGGAAGCGCGGCGCATCGGGGCGCGCCGGGTCCGCAAACTCCACGGCCGGCTGGACGAGGTGCTCAGCGGGGTTCAGCTCGGGGTAACCATGGCCAGCCTCGGCCTCGGCTGGCTGGGGGAAAACTCCCTGGCCCGCATCCTGGAGCATCCCTTGGCCCAGTTGGCGCATGCTTCGCTTTACGCCCATGTCGCTGCCGTAACGCTGGCGTTCGCGCTCATCACCTACTTCCACGTCATTCTCGGGGAAGTGGTGCCCAAGACGATTTCGCTGCAGCAGGCGGAGCGCGTGGCCCTGGCCGTCGCCGGGCCGTTGGACGTTTTCATGACGGTTTTTGGGCCATTTTTGAAGTTCCTGGCGGGCTCCAGCCGTTTCGTTCTGCGCCTGTTCGGCAGCCGCGAAGTGCGCGCGGCGGGTGTGCACTCCCCCGAGGAACTCAAGCTGATCGTCACCGCCAGCCGCCGCTTCGGCCTGATTCCGCCGCTGCAGGAGGAGATGATCCACCGCGCGCTGGAGCTGGAGACGGTCACGGTGCGCGAAATCATGGTGCCGCGCGTGGACATCTTCTCGCTTCCCGCCGAAATGCCTCTGGAAGAGGCGTTCAAGCGCGTGGTGGACGAGCAGCACTCGCGGGTGCCGGTCTTCGATCCCCAGCGCGGGCCGGAAGCCATCATCGGCGTGCTCTATGCCAAGGACATGATGCGCGCGATGATCTCCGGCCTGGCAGAGGCGCCCGGGGATGCCGGGACACGGCCTCACGCCGCCGACGAGCGCCTCCGCCGCCCCCATCCGCTGCGGGTGCGCCACATCATGCGCGACGTGCTGGTCGTGCCCGAGACCAAGCCCCTCCCCGACCTGCTGGAGGAATTCAAGCAGCGCAAGCGGCACCTGGCGGTGGTGGTCGATGAGTTCGGCTCAACCGCCGGGGTGGTCACCGTCGAGGACGTGCTGGAACAACTGGTGGGCGAAATTGAAGACGAGTACGATGTTGCGCCGCAGGCCCTGCTTGCCGCACCCAATATCAGGGTGCTGGAGGGTTCCACCAGCATTCGCGACCTGGAGACCCAGTACCAGGTGCGCTTGCCGCGCGATGAGGGTTTCGAGACCCTGGGCGGCTTCGTCATGACCACCCTGCAGCGAATTCCGGCCGCCGGCGATTCGTTCGAATTCGAAGGCCGCCGCTACACGGTCGAGCGCATGGAGGGCCATCGGGTTGAGGCGGTGCGCATCGAGCAGCTTGAGACGGTGCGCCGGGAGCGCCCGTAGCGCCGGCCCCCTGGCCGGCGGGCGCCGCCAGGTATTAGCCTGGCGCTGCTTCAGGAGAACCAAAGACTGGTTGGCGATATGAACAGAGCCGGAGATGAAAAGCGGAAGGCTCGCCGCCTGGTCGAGAGCTCGTTGCTGCGCTATTTCGCCACGCGCCTGCTCTACATGCTTCCGGTGATTTGGCTGGTGGTGAGCGTCGTCTTCCTGCTGATCCACATCGTACCCGGCGATCCCATTCAGCAGATGCTGGGGGAAGGCGCCGCCAGCGCCGACTTGGAAGCGGCGCGGCACGCCTACGGGCTGGACGTCCCATTGGTAAGGCAATACTTGAATTACTGGAGCGGCGTGCTGCACGGCGATCTGGGCCGCTCGCTGCGCTTCAACCAGAGCGTCGGGCAGGTGATCGCGCGGGCCTATCCGGCGACCATCACGCTGACCGTGTGCGCGTTGCTGGTTGCCGTGACGCTGTCGATTCCGGCCGGCGTCCGCTCGGCCCTGCGCCGTAACCGCTGGGACGATCGTCTGTTGAGCTTCATCAGCTTGCTGGGATTGTCGTTTCCGAATTTCGCCCTGGGCCCGATCCTGATCCTGTTCTTCGCCGTAAACCTGGGATTGCTGCCGGTCTCAGGCGCCGGAAGCTGGAAGCACCTGGTGCTGCCGGCCATCACCCTGGGCGGGGCGTTGGCGGCTATCCTGATGCGCATGGTGCGCACCTCCATGCTGGAGGAGCTCGGCCAGGATTACGTGCGCACGGCGCGGGCCAAGGGGCTGCCCGAGCGTGAGGTGGTTTACGGACACGCCTTGCGCAATGCCTTGATCCCGATCGTCACTGTTCTGGGACTGCAGTTTGGCGTGCTGCTGGCCGGAGCCATCGTCACCGAGACCATCTTTTCCTGGCCCGGCATAGGCCGTCTCGCCATCCAGGCGATCAGCAATCGTGATTATTACCTGGTGCAGGGATGCATCCTCTGCATAGGGCTGACTTATGTAGCCGTGAACTTCCTGACCGACATGCTTTATTCGGTGCTCGATTCAAGGATCAGGCAATGACAGCTTTAGGGATCAGGGCTTAGGGATTAGGGATTAGGGGAGTGCGTTTCATGAGCGGTTCTTTGAAGGGGCATGGCTTTAGCCATGCCGCATGGGATGGACAGGAAATCCGGCTTTAGCCGCTGAGGGCAATCCCTCAGGGCCTAAAGGCCGGCCAGACTAAGCATCATCTGGCGCGGCTGAAGCCGCGCCCCTTCAAAGACGGTGCGAAACGGTACAAATGGAATGAGCACATTGAGCCAACCGGTGGCGCCTGGCAGAAGGGCAGGAAGCCCAGGCCGCAACCGCGCCTTATGGGCGGCGGTGCGGGGCAATCCGCTGGCCGTCAGTGGAATCGTGCTGGTCTGCCTATTTGCCGCGTGCGCGCTGTTTGCGCCCTGGATCGCGCCGCGCGACCCGGCTTTCATCGACTTGCCGTCACGGCTGAGCGGTCCCTCGGGCGCGCACTGGTTCGGCACCGACGAGTTGGGACGCGACATCCTCTCCCGCGTCATCTACGGGGCGCGCATCTCGATGTTCGTCGGCTGCAGCGTGGTGGCGGGCTCGCTCGCCCTGGGCCTGCTGATCGGCTCGCTCGCCGGTTACTACGGAGGAAAAATCGACCGCTTCGTCAACCTGGTGCTGATGAACGCCTTTCTATCCTTCCCCGGCATTTTGCTGGCGATTGCTTTCGTCGCCTTCCTTGGCCCGGGACTGTTCAACCTGATTCTTGCGCTCGTGATCGGCGGCTGGGTTGGCTACGCCCGGCTGGTGCGCGCGCAGGTGCTGGCGGCGCGCGAGCGGGAGTACGTGGAAGCAACGCGCGCACTCGGCGCCAGCGATCTGCGCATCATTGCCCGCCACATCCTGCCCAACATCGTGCAGCCGGTGATCGTGCAGGCGGCCATCGGCATGGCCGGCGCGGTGCTGGCTGAAGCGACTATGAGCTTCTTGGGATTGGGGGTCCCGCCGCCAATCGCAAGCTGGGGATCGATGCTCAACGACGGGCGCTCGCACCTGTTCGACGCGCCGCACCTGGTGCTGTTCCCCGCCGGAGCGGTGATGCTGGCCGTGCTTTCGTTCAATTTTATCGGCGACGCGCTGCGCGATTACCTCGACCCACGCTCGCGCATGGAGACGGGAATCTGAGAAGTATTGCAGATTGAAGATTGCAGATTTCAGATTCAACAAGAGTGTGCACAGCGGGTGCCCCATCAAGCTTCCTTTGCTTGAGTGGGGTAGTTCTATTGGAATCGAAGCGTGAGGTGCCCTATATCCGCCTTCTTTTTACAGATGGGGTAGTTCTACCTTGGAAAGTTATCTCGAATCACTTTGCCAAATCTTCAATCTGAAATCTTCAATCACCTTTGAGGCGGAGTGAAGTCCGCCTGTTCGTGGGCGTGGTAGCTGGAGCGAACCAGCGGGCCGCTCTCGACATGGCGAAAGCCCATGCGCAGCGCCTCTTCGCGCAACTGGCGGAACTCCTGCGGCGTGTACATGCGCTTGACCGGCAGATGGTCGCGCGAGGGCGCGAGGTACTGCCCGACGGTCAGAATGTCCATCTTGCGCTCGGCCAGGTCGCGGAAGACCTCAAGCAGCTCTTCCATGTCCTCGCCAATGCCGACCATCAGCCCGCTCTTGGTGACCGCCTGCGGGTCGATTTCCTTGGCCTTGCGCAATAGCTCCAGGCTGCGCGGATAGCGCGCTCCCGAACGTGCCACGCGATAGAGGCGGGGAACGGTTTCGGTGTTGTGGTTGAGGATGTCGGGCTTGGCCTCCAGCACCACGCGCAGGCAATCTTCATGGCCCTGGAAGTCGGGGATGAGGACCTCGACCCGGCACTGCGGCACGCGTGCGCGAATTGCGCGTATGGTCTCGGCGAAGACCTGGGCGCCGCCGAGATTGTCATCGTCGCGGTTGACGCTGGTCACCACTGCAAAGCGCAGTCCCAGCCTCTCGACGGCTTCAGCGACACGGCGCGGCTCGTCCAAGTCGATGGCCGCAGGTTTGCCCTTGGGAACGGCGCAGAAGCCGCAGCGCCGCGTGCAGACGTCGCCCAGCAACATGAAGGTCGCGGTGCGGTGGTTCCAGCACTCGCCTATGTTCGGGCACTGCGCCGACTCGCACACCGTATGCAGGCCCAGGCCACGGGCCAACTGCTTCAGGCTGTGATAGTTCTCACCCACCGGCGCGCGTGCCTTCAGCCACTCCGGCTTGCGCGCGGGCTGGCGCGGCGACAAATCGATCTGCACCAATTGGGAAGAGGCCATTGGTCCGGGTTCCCGCGCGGCTGGTTGCGCCGGCGGGCTAATCCCCATTTTACGCGACTAGAGCGTCTTCAGATATGCCAGCAGCTCGTGGAGCTGCCGCTGGTCAAGCGTCTTGCCGAAGGATGGCATCTTGGCTTTCCCCAGCAGGATCACGTCTTCCAGCCGCTCATCGTTGAGCGGCATGCCGCTGGGCAAGTACGGTTTCTTGTAGAGGTTTTTCAGACTGGGCCCATGCGTTCCCCAGCGGCTATAAGGCTCGTGGCAGCGGATGCAGTTCTGATCGTAAACGGCGCGCCCACGCACCTGCTCCGGAGTCAAGCCAAGCTCGGCGTCGGACTTGCGCCGCTCCATCTGGCAGCCCAGGCCTAAAACCAGGCACAGCCCCAGCGCCGGAAGAAACAATTTGTCTTGCATAGGTGTGATTCGGGGGTTCTGTTCAAAGCAACCCGTCCAGAGGTAACATCATAGCCGATGAGCGTGCGGATCAAACGTGCCTACGAGCAAGCTGCCTCCGCTGACGGCGCCCGCGTCCTGGTGGACCGGCTCTGGCCTCGCGGCATCGACAAGCAGAGAGCGGCCCTGACCTGCTGGCTGCGCGCCCTGGCTCCCAGCAATGAACTGCGCAAGTGGTTCCATGCCCACCGGGCCATGTGGACGCAGTTCAGGACCCGTTACATGAAAGAGCTGGCAGCCCCCGAGGCTTCCGCCGAGCTGAACAAGCTTTATGAACTGGCGGCGGACAACGGGACGGTAACGTTGGTCTATTCCGCGCGCGATGAGCAGCATAACAACGCCGTGGTGCTGCGGGACCTGCTTAATGGCGTACGCAAGCCGCCTTCCAGCTCGGGTCCTGCCAAGGCGGCGGCAGTGCCCAAGCGGGCACGGGCGCGCAGATGAGGAAGCTGTCGCGGAGGTACCGGCGTAAGAACGCTGAATAGCAGGTTGTAGCGCCGCCGTCCCCGGCGGCGGGCCTTATGTTCCTTTGCAAGAAGATTGGGGCAGTAAGGACATGAGGGCGCCGGCGCTACGGCAATGTTGAATTCCTGGAGGTGAGATGGTTCTCCGCAACGAGGATCAGGACGCCGCGCAGCCGGCGGATCAGGTTCTGCCCGCCTGGGAGGCGGTGGCCTCGGTGCAGCGCAACGATCAGCTTCCCTGCTGGTTCGTGACCCAGCCCGACCACGCGCGCGTCTCCGGCGTGATCGCCGCCAATTTCGACCGCCAGCGCTTCCCCCAACTTACGGACGAGATAATCAAAGCCATCGGCCTGCACGATGAAGGTTGGGAAGCTTTCGATGGCAGCAGCCCGGAGCCGCGTCCGGTGATCCTGGCCAAAGGCGGGCGCGCCCTTCCGTTCATCGCCCTGCCACCGGACTATTACCTGCGCGCCTGGAGAAGCTCAATTGCCCGCGCTGAACGGCTCGGCCCGCTTGCCGGCCTGGTGGTTTCACGTCATTTCCAGGCCCTGGGACGTTTCGGGCTGGCGCGTCCGGAGTTGCAGCCGGCCGCAGCCGACCAGGTAAAGCAATTCCTGGAAGAGGAGCTGCGGCGGGAGAGCCGCCTCATGTCTCCTGGGGATGGGACGCCCGAGGATGTGGTGCGGCTATCGCTCGCCGTGCTGCAATTCTGCGATCTGCTTTCGCTGCACCTCTGCTCCAACGCCCCGCACCCGGTGGAGTTACCGCAAGAATTCGGCTGCGGGCGCGTCAGCCTGCGCCGCCAGGGATCGCGTGTAATGCTCTCGCCCAGCCCCTTGGCCGGACCCGTGGTGATCGCCTTCCACGCCTTCCTGGCCGAAAGCAACCGCACCGTCCGCCGCCGCCGCTCGGTGGAATTGCAGTTGAGCTGACAACTTCTAACCACAGTCACACATGGGATGAAATCCCACGTATGACTGTGGTTAGATTTCTGTGCGGTTATCGCGCTGTTTTTGTACCATCAGGATCATGCTGGAGCTGGGCACGCCGGTCCAATTCGTCAAGGGAATCGGTCCGAGGATCGCCGAGATGCTGGCGGCCAAGGGCATTTCGGTGGTCGAGGACCTGCTGTATTACCTGCCCTTCCGCTACGAGGACCGCATCAACCCGCGCGGCATTGCCGAGCTGCGTCCGGGGGAGATGGCCAGCGTAATCGCCGAGGTGCGCACTAGCGCCCTGTTCCGCACCCGCCGCATGCCGCTGATGGAAATGACGGCCGGCCAGGGGCGCAACACCCTCAAGTGCCTGTGGTTCCATGGCTCGTACCTGAAAGACCGCTTCCAGCCGGGGCAGATGGTCGCCCTTTACGGCAAGGTCGAGGAGAGCGAGCGCAGCCATCGCCTGCAGATGATCCAGCCGCAGTTTGAGATTCTGGGCGAAGCGGATTTTCCACCCCAACACGCGCAAAAAGCGACGCGTGTTGGGGACCCCGGCGACGGTGGCGGCGAGGATGGCGACGCTAAGAAATGGCACTCGCTTGAAGTTGGCCGCATTGTGCCCATCTACGAAGCCACCGGACGGCTGACCACGCGCTGGTTCCGCAGGGTGATCTATGGGGCGCTGGAGGCCCTCGATGCGGATACCGACGCGAGCCTCACTGACGCCATTCCCGCTGCTATTCGCCAACGCCTGGGGCTTATTGGGCGGCGCGAAGCCTTCTGGCGCGCCCACTGGCCCGATGCCGGGGAAAGCTTTGCCGATCTGCAATCGGCGCGCACCCCGGCCCACGTGCGCCTGATTTTTGAGGAGCTGTTCTTCCTGGAGCTGGGCCTGGAGCTGAAGCGCCGCCGCATGCGCGGACGCTCCGGAATCGCCTTTGCCATCGACGAACGCGCGCGCCAGGCCCTGAAACGCATTCTGCCTTTTCATCCCACCGTGGCCCAGAAACGGGTGTTGAAAGAGATTGCCGGCGATATGCAGCAGGCGTCACCCATGCGGCGGCTGCTGCAGGGCGATGTCGGCTCGGGCAAAACGATAGTGGCCTTCGAGGCCGCCATTATCGCCATCGAAAACGGCTACCAGGTGGCCATGATGGCGCCTACCGAAATCCTGGCCACGCAGCACTATTTTTCCGCCCGCCGCATCCTGGAGAAGGCCGGATACCGCATCGTGCTGCTGACCGGCTCGGTGGAGCAGGCGCGCAAGTCCGATATCCGGCGGCACATCGCCCATGGCAGCGCGCAACTGGTGATCGGCACGCACGCCCTGCTGGAAGAAAATGTGCAATTCGAGAAGCTGGGGCTGGTGATTGTCGACGAGCAGCACCGCTTCGGCGTGCTGCAGCGCATGAAGCTGATGAAGAAGAGCGGGCAGGGTGATCCCGACGTGCTGGTGATGACCGCTACTCCCATTCCGCGCACGCTGGCGCTCACGTTGTATGGCGATCTCGATGTCAGCGTGATCGACGAGCTTCCGCCAGGACGCACCCCGATCGTTACCCGGCGGGTGCCCGACGAGCGCGCCGACGAGGTCTGGGCGTTCGTGCGTAAGCTGGCTAAGGCCGGGCAGCAGGCGTATGTGGTTTATCCGGTCATCGACGAAGGCGCGCAATCAGCCGCCGAAGGCGAACTCAAGGCCGCGCTGAGCATGTTTGAGAAGCTGCGCAGCCGGATCCTGCCCGACCTGCACGTCGGCCTGCTGCATGGCCGCCTTCCCACCGAGGAGAAAGAGGCGGTGATGCGACGCTTCCTGGCCGGGGAGATCGATGTCCTGGTCAGCACCACGGTGATCGAAGTCGGTGTCGATGTCGCCAATGCCACGCTGATGGTCATCGAGCACGCTGAGCGCTTCGGGCTCTCGCAGTTGCACCAACTGCGCGGACGCATCGGCCGCGGCAGCGCCAAATCCTATTGCGTGCTCATGACCGGCAAAAAAGTTACCGAGGAGGCCGAGCAGCGGCTCGATACCATGGTGCGCACCACCGACGGCTTCGAGATCGCGGAAAAGGACCTGGAGCTGCGCGGTCCCGGCGAGTTTTTTGGCACACGGCAGGCCGGCATGCCCAGCCTGCGAGTGGCCAACCTGATCCGCGATCGCAAGCTGCTCGAGCTGGCTAAGCAGGAGGCCGCGGCCGTAGCTTCCCGGACCAGCGCCGGCGTCTCGGAGCAGGAGACGGCACAGGCCATCAAGCATCTGCAGAGCCATTGGAATCGCCGCTACGGGCTGGTAGAGGCCGGGTAATTGTGGTGAAAAAAGCATAGAGGCTGTTTCAGTAACCTAGTCGCAGAAGAAGAACCAATTCCCTCAGGGGCTAAAGCCCGCAGTTTTATTGGTTCTGAACGGCATGGCTAAAGCCATGCCCTTTCAAAGAACCGGTTATGAAACAGCTCTTAGGGTCACACATCTGCGCGGGTGCCCCAGGTTCCGCGCCGCGTTTTTCGGCGCTAACCTGGGGAAAAGACCCCACGTCAGCCCCAACAGCAGGGGCGGGACGTGGGGCACCCGCGCAGGCCGGTCACCCTCGCCTGGGCGGGCCTGCGAAGCACGCCTATTTGCTGGATGCCCTCGCTTCGGCCTTGCAACTCGACGCCGGAACCCTGAAACTATCTCACGTGGAAAGTGCTTCTCAATCGGAGCTGTTCCGCCTGTTGCCTTCCGTCGATGAGTTGCTGCGCAGCCAGGCCATCAGTCCGCTGATTTCGGCCCATGGGCATGCGGCGGTCGTCGAAGCCTGCCGCGCGGCGCTCGACGAGCTGCGGCGCTCGATTGCCGAAGGTCCCGCCGCGCGCACCCCAGCGAATGCAAAGCCGGCATTCGCCGGGGACCCCACCGAGGTCGCAGCCAACAGAGATCGCGTGGAATCCGCCATTGCTATGCTTCCTGCTGCGGTCTCCGCGCAACTGGCCGACAGTTCGCGGCTCTCGTTGCGCCGGGTGGTCAACGCCACCGGCGTCGTCCTGCACACCAACCTCGGACGCGCGCCGCTGGCCGAGTCCGCGCTTCAGCACGCCCTGGAAGTGGCGCGCGGCTACAGCAACCTGGAATTCGACCTGGCTGCGGGCGAGCGCGGCGAGCGCGATGCCCACGTGGACCGGCTGTTCCGGCTGCTGTTTTCGGACATCGAAGCGCAGGTCAGCGGGCAGCCATCGCCGCAGCGGACGCAATCGCAATTTCGTACGATAGTAGTAAACAACAATGCCGCCGCGGTGCTGCTGGCGCTGAATACCCTGGCCGAAGGCGGCGAAGTCATCGTATCGCGCGGCGAGCTGGTTGAAATCGGCGGCTCGTTCCGCATCCCCGAGGTGATGGCCAAGTCGGGGGCCATCCTGCGCGAGGTTGGCACCACCAACCGTACGCGACTGGCCGACTACGAGCAGGCCATCAGCGAACGAACCAAGCTGTTGCTGCGCGTGCACCGCTCCAACTTCAAGATCATCGGCTTCACCGAGCAGCCGCCGCTGGAAGCGCTGGTTGAACTCGGCCGAAGGCGGCAAATCCCGGTGGTGGAGGACCTGGGCAGCGGGGCGCTGGTTTCCGCTGAGACCATGGGGGGCGTGGCCGAGCCCACCGTGAGCGCCAGGCTGCGCGCTGGCGTGGACGTGGTCACCTTCAGCGGTGACAAGCTGCTGGGCGGTCCGCAGGCCGGCATCCTGGCCGGCAGGGCGGAGCTGATCGCGCGCATCCGCTCCAATCCGCTCTTCCGGGCGTTGCGGGTGGACAAGCTGATCTACTCCGTTCTGGAATCCACGTTGCTGGCCTATGTGCGGCAGCAGTTCGAAGCCGTTCCCGCGCTGCGTATGCTGCAACTTACTGCCGGGGAGCTTCTGGCTCGCGCCCAGGCGCTGGCCGCGCAATTGGCCGCCAGCTGCCGGGGCCGGGCGCAGGTGGAAGTTGTTGCCTGCGAGTCGGTGGTCGGCGGCGGCGCGGCGCCGGGCTGGGAACTGCCGAGCCACGGGCTGGCGGTCGTGATTTCCGGGATGGGCGCGGATGAGCTGCTTATCCGTCTGCGCGGCCACGAGCCTCCGGTGATTGCCCGCGTAGAACACGGCCGTGTCATGCTGGACATGCGCACTGTTCTGCCCGGCGAAGAAAGTGAGATCGTAGCGGCTCTGAAAAGCGCGCTTGGGGAAATTTGACAGGCAGGCGGCGCGCCCCCCAACCTTTGGCGCAAGCACTAAGGTGGAAGCCGATTGTTGTTTCCGAACGCCGCTGGAGTTTATCGGGAGAAGAGATGATCGTTGGCCTGGGAATCGACTTAGCGGAGGTGGAACGCATCGAGGGCGCCATTCGGCGCTTTGGAGAGCGCTTCCTGCGACGCATCTACACCGAGGCGGAAATTTCCTATTGCCAATCCAGGGGCAACTCTTTTGAGCGTTTTGCCGGCCGCTTTGCGGCCAAGGAAGCGGCGATGAAGGCCATCGGCACCGGCTGGAGGCGCGGCGTCACCTGGCGCGACTTCGAGGTAACGCGCGAAGTCTCGGGGCGTCCCGTGATGCGCCTCAGTGGGATTGCCGCGCAGGTCGCCGGGCGGCTCGGGGCCAAGCGCACGCTGCTTTCCATTACCCATAGCAATGCCTTGGCTATCGCGCAGGTGATTCTGGAGGCCTAGCAGGAACTCCTGGAGCGCATTTGCTGGTGGAAGGGCTGGCGCTGGCCCAAGGGCGGCTCCCGGCATCGAAGATTACTGAACTGAAGTCGCCGGCTGAAACGGGCAACGGCAGCGTAGAGCATGGGAGTCTTGGGTTAGGCTTGTTGAGTACAACACTGACTACAGGCGCTCAGGTTTGTTATGATTCGAGGCCTGTAAACTGCTCGCTTTAGCGCAGGCGTACTTCGTGGGGGGAAGGTGCCGAGCCAGAAAGAGTTGCAGTGGGCACAGCTTCGCGTCGGCCTGACGGTCATCTTCGCCGCCATTACGCTGGGCGTGCTCATCTTTCTGATGACCGGCACCGTTGGCCTGTTTACCAAGAAGCTGACGCTGTACACCTACGTTCCCGATGCCAGCGGGTTGCGCACCGGGGCTCCCGTGCGCCTGCAGAACGTGGATATCGGCAACGTGCAGGACATAGAAATTGTTCCCGACCACCCGAGTACACCGGTAAAAATTGCCCTTCACGTGGGCGGCAGCGCCGTTCGTTTCGTGAAAAAAGATTCCGTGGTATCGCTCTCCACCGCCGGCGTACTGGGCGAGACCTTTGTCAACATCGATAGCACCATCGCCAAGCAGGGGCCGGTCCAGAATCACGACACCCTTACTTCGCGCGAAGTTCCGGAACTGCAGGATGTGGTCCGTTCCTCGCAGTCGACGCTGCAGAACCTGGACGTGCTGATCCGTCGCGCCGACCGCATCGTGAGCGCGATTGAAAACGCTCAGGGCTCCGTCGGCCAGCTTATCTACGACAAGGCCTTGTACAACAACCTGAACAAATCCGTAATGCAGGTCGAGCAGATCATCGACAACGTGAGCTCCGGAAAAGGCAGCATCGGACTGCTGCTGAAGAGCGATGAACTGTACAACAAGCTGAATGCTTCGGTCGACAAGCTCAACCGCCTGACCGACGACCTGAATGCCGGGAAGGGCACCATAGGCAAGCTGGTGCAGGACCCCGCGCTCTATAACAACGCCAACCAGACCATCAGCAAAGCGAACCAGTTGATCGAGAACATCAACTCCGGCAAGGGAGCGCTGGGCAAATTTGCCGCCGACCCCGAGTTTGCCAGGAAGCTGCAGAACATCGTCGACCGGCTCTCCAACATCACCGACCGGCTGGATCGCGGCGAGGGGACAGCGGGAAAGCTGCTGCACGATACCGAGGTCTACGACAACACCAATCGCCTGCTGCAGGAATCGCGCGAGCTGGTGCAGGCCATCCGGCAGAATCCCAAGCGCTACCTGTCGATTCACATGAAGATCTTCTAAACGGGATCTGGCAAAAGCATCCCTGGGAACGAACCAGGCTTCCCATCGCGATTACCGGCCTGCGAGCTTCGGAATCCCTCTAATCCGGCACGCGCCGAAGCCGGGGTCCCCAGTCCCGCTGGGCGGGACCGCTTTCGCGTTTGCTGGGGTGGAAGCAGAAGCAGAATGCGTATGAAAACTGAGATCCCTCGCCGGCTTTCCCTCTCGGCGCTGCTGGTGTTTGCAGCCCTCGCCGCGCCCATGTCCCAGTATGCGCAAACGCAGGCGCCGGGAGCCGCAGCCGTGCAGGCGGGACCGTCTCCCGCTGAGTCTGCGCCCAAGCCGCTCAAGGCGCTTGATCTCTCCCTGCTGGACCGCAGCGTCAATCCCTGCGCCGACTTTTACCGTTTTACCTGCGGCGGCTGGATCGCGCGCAATCCGGTTCCGCCCGATCAGGCAGTCTGGGGCCGCTTCAGTGAGCTGGCGGAGCACAACCTGATCATCGAGCGCCAGATCCTGGAGAAGGCGGCCAGCCGGCAGCCGATGCCGCAGCCCCCGGGAAGCACCGCTCTGACGGCAGCCCAAAACGAGCAGAAGATCGGCGACTACTACGCTTCCTGCATGGACGAGGCGGCCATTGAGAAAAAGGGGCTGGAGCCGCTGAAGCCGGAGCTGGAGCGGATCGCCAAGCTGCAGAGCAAGGCTGAGTTGCCCGCCTACCTGGCGCGCGCCCACAGCCTGGGCAGCAATGCTTTCTTCGAGTTCAGTTCGCAGCCCGATTTCAAGAATGCGACCATGGAGATTGCCGAAACCGATCAGTCCGGGCTCGGCCTGCCGGACCGGGATTATTATTTCCGCACCGACGCCAAGTCCGTCGAGTTGCGCAACCGCTACAGCGAGCACATCCAGCGCATGTTTGAGCTGGCAGGCGACAAACCGGAGGAGGCCGGCGAAAAGTCCAAGGTCGTGCTGGCCATTGAAACCGCCTTGGCCAAGGCCTCATTGGATCGCGTCAGCCGCCGCGATCCCGCTCGGCTGTATCACCCCATGACCGTAAACGAGCTGAGCAAGCTCAGCCCGATGTTCGACTGGAATCAATACTTCATCAGCACCGGCGCACCCCATTTCAACAGCCTGAATGTCACGGTTCCCGATTTCGTAAAGGGCCTCAACGAAGTTTTCGCCCAAGCGGAGCTGAACGACATCAAGACGTATCTGACCTGGCGGATGCTTTCAGTGGCCGCGCCCATGCTGCCCAAGGCTTTCGTCGATGAGAGCTTCGACTTCTATGGCAAGACCCTGACCGGGGCACAAGAGCTGAAAGCGCGCTGGAAGCGCTGCGTGCGGCGCGTCGGCCATGATCTCGGAGAGGCGCTCGGCCAGTTCTATGTAGCGGAGAATTTTCCTCCTGACGCCAAGCAGCGCGTGCTGGATATGGTGCACGCCATCGAAGAGGCGCTGCACAGCGATATCCAAGGCCTGCCGTGGATGACCGAAACGACGAAAAAGCAGGCCTTGGCGAAGCTGGCGGCGGTGCAAAACAAAATCGGTTATCCCGAGAAGTGGCGCGATTACAGCCTCCTGGTCATCCTTCGCGGAGATGCGCTGGGCGATGCCTTGCGCGCCACCCAATTTGAGAACCATCGCCAGTTGATGAAGATCGGCCAACCGGTGGACCGGAACGAGTGGGGCATGAGCCCTCCGACGGTGAACGCCTACTATAATCCGCAGGAGAACAACATAAATTTCCCCGCAGGCATTCTGCAGCCGCCCTTCTTCGATAAGCGCGCCGATCAGGCGGTGAACCTGGGAGGCATCGGGTCGATAATCGGCCACGAACTTACGCACGGCTTCGACGATCAGGGCCGGCAGTTTGATGCCCTCGGCAATCTGCGCAACTGGTGGACCGAACAGGACGCCAAGGCGTTCCAGCAACGGGCGCAGTGCTTCGTGGACGAATACAGCAGCTTCGTCGCTCTCGATGACCTTCATCTCAACGGCAAGCTCACCCTGGGTGAGAACACGGCTGATAACGGCGGGGTCCGCCTGGCCCTCATGGCGCTGGCTTCCACCGCAATGGGCGGCCCGTCCCAGGCAAAGACTTCCGCCAAGAGCCCGGCGGCGGTTGCTTCCGCCGGCAATGCGGATGGTTTTACTCCGGAGCAGCAGTTTTTTGTAAGCTTCGGGCAGATCTGGTGCACCAACATGACGCCGGAGGCGGAGCGGCTGCAGGTCCAGGTCGACCCGCACTCACCGGCGCAGTTCCGTGTCAACGGCGTGCTCTCCAATATGCCGGAATTCCAAAAGACTTTCGCTTGCCGCCCCGGCTCGGCGATGGTCCGCGCCAAGCCGTGCCGGGTGTGGTGAGCCGCCTGCGCCTGCGAAATATAGGCCATTGTCCGGTGGAACGTGTGTAGCTGTACAATTCTGCTGGGCGTTATACCCATCGAACGCGGTGAGCGAGAGCACTCCATGAAACAGCAGGTAAGAAAGGCCGTTTTCCCCGCTGCCGGGCTGGGCACACGGTTTTTGCCGGCTACCAAGGCGCAGCCCAAAGAGATGCTGCCGCTGGTCGATAAGCCGATCATTCAGTACGGCGTGGAAGAGGCGCTGGCCTCCGGCTGCGACCAGATCATCATTGTCACCGGCCGCGGCAAGAGCGCCATTGAAGACCATTTCGACGTAAGCTACGAGCTTGAGAAGCAGCTGGAAGAGAAGAACAAGCTCGATTTGCTGGCCATCGTGCGCCACATCTCGGACATGATCCACGTTTCCTACACGCGGCAGAAGGAGGCGCTCGGCCTGGGACATGCCGTGCTCGTCGCCAAGAGCCTGGTAGGCAACGAACCCTTTGCCGTGCTGCTGGCCGATGACGTGGTCGACGCGGAAAAGCCCTGCCTGAAGCAGATGATCGAGGTCTTCGAGGAGGTGCAATGCTCGGTGATCGCCACCCAGGTGGTTGAAGGCAAAGCCATTTCCGCCTATGGCGTGCTCGATGCCACGCCGGTCCCCGGCTACGGCGGCAAGCTATTCGAGATCAGAGGGCTGGTCGAAAAGCCGCGCCCGGAGGCGGCACCCTCCAACCAGGCCATCATCGGTCGTTACATCCTGACGCCGCGCATCTTCGAGTGCCTGGAGACCATTACGCCCGGCGCCATCGGCGAACTGCAGTTGACCGACGGCATGCGCGCGCTGCTCAAGTACGAAAAGCTTTATGGCTACCAGTTCGAAGGCAAACGCCACGACACCGGCGACAAGCTCGGCTTCCTCAAGGCCACCATCGAGTTCGCCCTCAAGCGGCAGGACCTGGGTCCGGGATTGCGCCAGTGGCTGCGGCAGCAGAAGTTCTGAAATTTAAGATTGAAGATTGCAGATTTCAGATTGAAAGACCGCTATTGGAGAATTGAGAGATTCTACTGGAATGGCGCTCTTCTCTTATTTGAAGGCCAACAATCTTAAATCTGCAATCTTCAATCTGAAATCATCTATCGCAGCGCCGGGCTGTACAGCATGTCGTGCGGCCAATCGCTGACGAAGCAGGCCTGGCGCAAGGCGGTGGCGATCTGCGCCCAGTGGCGAATGCCGTGGATCAGCGCATGCGTCAGGATTTTGCGTTTGCTGGCGGTGACGTCGCGGTTGTAGGTGACGGACCTCACGGTCAATATCCGGTCCATCTCCTCCGGGCTCGCCTTTGCCACCCAACTCTCCAGCCGCCGGCGGGCGGTCGCGTAGATAGCCCAAACTTCGTCCAGCGTCTGCGGCTTGAAGGCTTCGTTGGGTGTAGGCTGCTCGCCCGCCAGGTGCTGTCCCCAGCGGAATTCGCTAACGAAAATATGCGTCACTAGCCCGCGCACGTCATTGTGCCGGCCGCCTATGACGGTTTCGAGGGCTTTGGGGTTCTGTTGGAAGTACTCCCGCCAGCGGCGGGTCTCTTCGTCGGTATAGGCGAGCAACTCGACGTAGCTGAGCGCGGGGACGATGGCCATGAGACGAGCCTCCTTCGAGCAAACCAATATATTATCCACCCTTCGTAGCCCCGGCGTCCGCCCTCGACCCTCGTAGCGCCGGCGCCCTCGCCGGCGGGTCCGCCGGGCATCCCCCAAAAGGGGGTTTGACACTGGATTCCAGGAAACACTAACCTTTGAGCACCGCTGGATGTTTATTTTTCTGACCGCGAGCGAGATCGATTGAGATGAAAATTCTCGTATTGGGTAGCGGGGGCCGTGAGCACGCCCTGGTGTGGAAGCTGCGGCAGTCGAGGCGAGCCCCGGAGGTTTACTGCGCGCCCGGCAACGGCGGCATTGCGCGCGAGGCCACCTGCGTTCCCTGTGATCTGAAGAGCCTGGACTCGATCATGGCGGCCGCCAACCGCATCCACCCGGACCTTACCGTGGTTGGCCCCGAAGTTCCGCTGATGCTCGGCGTGGTGGATGAGTTTCGCCGCCGCGGGCTGGCTATCTTCGGCCCCACCCAGGCTGCCGCCCAACTGGAAGGCAGCAAGAGCTTTGCCAAGTCGTTCATGCAGCGCTACCGCATTCCAACCGCCCGCTATGCGGTGTGCGCCACGCTGGACGAGGTCAAAGACGCCCTCGGCCACCTGCACACCCCGGTGGTGATCAAAGCGGACGGGCTGGCCGCCGGCAAAGGGGTGGTGATCTCCGATTCCAAAGAGCACGCCCTGGCCACGGCCGGCGAGATGCTCAGCGGCAAGATGCTGGGCGAGGCGGGACGGCGGCTGGTGCTGGAGGAGTTTCTGGAAGGCGAGGAGCTTTCCTTCCTGGTGGTGACCGATGGCGAACGCATCGCTCCCCTGGTGGCCGCCCAGGATCACAAGCGCATCGGCGACGGCGATACCGGCTCGAACACCGGCGGCATGGGCGCTTACTCCTGCTCGCGCATCATCGATCAGACAATGCGCGACTGGCTGGTCAGCCACATCGCCCGGCCGGTGATCGATGGCATGCGCCAGGAAGGCACGCCTTACAGCGGCGTCCTCTATTGTGGCCTGATGATGACCGCCCGCGGGCCCATGGTGCTGGAGTTCAATTGCCGCTTCGGCGATCCCGAGACGCAACCGACGCTGCTGCGCCTGGAAAGCGACCTGGTGGATGCCTTCATGGCCAGCATCGAAGGACGGGTGAGCGACGGAGATTTCAAGTGGTCGCCCGACCCGGCCGTCTGCGTGGTGGTTTCCTCGGGAGGCTACCCGGGAGCCTACGAAGTGGGCAAGCCGATCGATGGCCTGGCGGAGGCAAGCGCCGTGCCGGGAGTGGAAGTCTTCCACGCCGGCACAAGTCTCCAGGATGGGCGTTACTACACCGCCGGCGGGCGGGTGCTGGGCGTGACCGCGCGCGGGGCCAGCCTGCAGGAAGCGGTCCAGCGCGCCTATGAAGCCGTCGGCATTATCCGCTTCGAGGGCATGCACTACCGCAAGGATATCGCCCACCGCGGGCTGCGCCAGCCGGCGAAATAGGGAGAGAAAATGCGCAATCCCCTGGTTTCCATCGTTATGGGCAGCGATTCGGACCTAGCGGTGATGAACGAAGCGGTCAAGGCGCTGGAACAGTTCGGCATCGCCTATGAAGTCGATATCGTTTCCGCCCACCGTTCTCCCCGGCGCACCAGCGAATTCGCGCGCCAAGCTGCCGGGCGCGGCATCAAGGTGATTATCGCGGGCGCGGGCGGCGCCGCCCACCTGGCCGGGGTGATCGCCGCCGAGACCACCCTGCCGGTCATCGGCGTGCCTATTCCCTCCACCGCGCTGAACGGACTTGATTCCTTGCTGGCTACCGTGCAGATGCCCGCGGGAATCCCCGTCGCCACAGTTGCCATCGGCAAGCCCGGGGCCACTAATGCCGGTGTCCTCGCCGCCCAGATGATCGCCCTCGCCGACCCGGCGCTGGCCGGCAAACTGGAAGAGCACAAACGCAAGCTGGCCGAGGGAGTAGCGGCCAAGTCCCGCAAACTCCGCAATCGCTAACCTGGTTTATCAACTCAGCAGTGTCAGCCGTAGCGCCACCGCCCCCGGTGGCGGGCCTAGTAGTCCAAAGCCGAAAAGGAAAGATAGCCCGCCGGCGAGGGCGCCGGCGCTACCCGAGGCAGGCCGCCGTGTTGCCGCCGACTGGAGGCAGTTAAGCTAACGCCCGGAACTCTGCGGCATTACCTGGGTGTAGCCTGCAGGGACGCTGAAGCGTGCATCGTCGAGCGGCGCGGACGAAAAGCTCGTCAACTCCGTGCTCGATTCCAGCAACACGCTTTGCGCCTTGTCGGCATTTGCTTGACTTTGCGAGGACGGTTCCGAGTCGCCGCCTTTATGGCGCCGCCCCCCGAAGCCGCCGAAACCGCCAAAGCGGCCGAGCTTGCTGGTGATAGCCGAAGCCGCGCCCTGCTGCGCTACTTCTCCGGCGCTTGGTCCGTGCGATTGCGGCAGCGGCGCTTCCGAGGCGGCGGGCAGCGGCTGCCCATTGGCAGTGGCTCCCATGCGCATGATCTGCTGCACGGGAATGCCCTTCAGCTTGGACATTTCTTTGGCCATTTCTCCCATGGCCTCTCCCGATCCCGGCTGCATGTTGGCCATGAGAGGCTTGAAGGCATCGGCAAACATCATTCCCACCTTTGCCGCCATGCGGCGGTTGAACTCGCGGACCTCCTCATATCCGGGTATCTCGGGAGCCATCCACATGTCGTTGGTGATGGCCATGCCGCCATTCTGCCCGGTCTTTTGGTCGGTGCCTTCCAGCGTCATGGCGAGGATCTCTTCGCTGGCGTCGAGGCCGGCGACGCTCTTGCTCACGCCGGTATTCTTTACCGTGGCCTTGAAGGTCAACTGCGGCGGCTGCGATGGCTGCTGCTCGGAGGGAGGCTGCTGCCTGGCTTCCTGGCGCGCCCTTTGCTGCGCCTCCTGCATCTGCTGCTTCATCTGCTCGAAGGTCATCACCGTGTAGGTCTTGTTTTGGTGATCGATCCTGGTGATGGTTTCCTTGTCGAGATCGATGATTTCCGTCGAGCTCGGGTTGATGCGCGCCATCCGGTTCCCCTTGACCAAGACGGTCGAGGTGACCGGCTCCATCGCCTGCTTGGCATCGCGGCTGAAGGCGCCGGCGAATTTCATCATGCCGACGATGGCGCCGCCCGTGATCTTGGTGGTTTCCTCGTAGCGGAAATCGGCAAACGACGATGTGGCCAGCAGCAGCACCAGGGCCGGAACACTCCAGGCACGCATTTTCATAAGCGCCTCCAGTCAGCACAGCTTTCCCGATGTTGGACGCAGGCGCGAGCAGCCGGTTTGCACGTCGATCTCAAATTTCGCTGCCTGTAGCTAAGGAGGGTTTTTGGTCCGCAGCGGCGAGAATGTAGAATCAGAAGTTTGATACTTTATCTGGAACCGATAATCAGACCAAGCCGAAATGATTAAGCATCCTGAGAAGAACAGCCGCGAGAAGAAAGCACCGGGCAAAGCCGTCGAGCACGTGCCAAAAGACGGCGCGCCGGGAACCCCGGCCGGAGGCCGCCACGTGACCGGAGCCACCCCAACAGGCGCACATGCGGCGTCTGCCGGGGACTCCCGGGACGAGCTCCGCTACAATCCGCAGCCCGTCGAGCTGAAGTGGGCGGAGCGGTGGAGCGGTGATCCCAGGCTCTACGCCGCCGACGCCATGGATTCCGGCAAGCAGAAGTACTACGTGCTGGAGATGCTTCCCTATCCTTCGGGCGCGCTCCACATGGGCCACGTGCGCAATTACTCCATCGGCGACGCCCTGGCCCGCTACATGTGGATGAATGGCTACAACGTACTGCACCCGATGGGCTGGGACGCCTTCGGGCTTCCGGCGGAAAATGCTGCCATCAAGAACCAGCAGCCGCCCCGGGAATGGACGCTCGGGAACATCGCCAACATGAAGGCGCAGATGAAACGCCTGGGCTTTGGTTACGACTGGTCGAAGGAGGTCACGACCTGTCTGCCGGACTATTACCGCTGGAACCAGTGGTTCTTCCTCAAGCTGCTGGAGCGCAACCTGGCGTATCGCAAGAAGAGCAACGTTAACTGGTGTCCCGAGTGCCAGACGGTGCTGGCCAACGAGCAGGTAGTGGACGGCTGCTGCTGGCGTCATGAGACCACGGCGGTCGAGCAGCGCGAGCTGGAGCAGTGGTTCCTGCGCACCACCAGCTACGCCGAGGAGCTGCTCTCCGGCCTGGACCGGCTGCAGGGCTGGCCGGAAAAAGTGCGCGTCATGCAGCGCAACTGGATCGGCCGCTCGGAGGGCGCACTGGTCGATTTCACCCTTGACGCCAAGGCAGGCCCGGCGGGCGACAAGATTACGGTCTTCACCACGCGCGTTGACACCATCATGGGCGCCACCTCGGTGCAGTTGGCGCCGTAACATCCGCTGGTCTCGGACCTGATCGCGATCAATCCCGATCTGAAGGCCGGAGTGGCCGAGATGCTCGCCGACCAGCGCCTCGCCAAGGAAGCCGGCGATGTCGGCGCGATGGAAAAGAAGGGCATTTTTACCGGCTTCAACGCCATCAATCCATTCAACGGCGAGCGCGTGCCCATCTGGGTGGCCAACTACGTCCTGCTGGACTACGGCACCGGCGCCATCATGAGCGTGCCGGCGCACGACGAGCGCGACTACGAGTTCGCGCGGAAGTACGGGCTGGAAATCCGGGTGGTGATCCTGCCGCGCCGCGAGGGCGAACCGCCCGAAGCCGGCGAGCCGGAGTCGCCGGTTCTGCCCTTCGTCGAGGAGGACAGCGTGCTCATTAACTCCGGCCAGTGGAACGGCCTGGCGTGCCGCCAGGCGCAGGAGGTGATGGCGAAGTATGCCGGGGAGCACGGCTTCGGCAAGGCCGCGGTCACCTATCGCCTGAAGGATTGGGGCATCTCCCGCCAGCGTTACTGGGGAACTCCCATACCGGTCGTTTACTGCAAGCATTGCGGCACGGTGCCGGTTCCGGAAGAGCAGTTGCCGGTGTTGCTGCCGGAGAAGGTCGAGATCACCCTCGCCGGCGGGTCGCCGCTGGAGCGGGTTCCCGAGTTCGTGAACACCACCTGCCCCAAGTGCGGCGGCCCGGCGCGGCGCGAAACCGACACCATGGACACGTTTGTCGATTCGAGCTGGTACTTCTATCGCTACACCAGCCCGATCGCGGGCGCACCCTTCGATTCCGCCGTCGTCAACTATTGGTTTGCCATCGATCAGTACATCGGCGGCGTCGAGCACGCCATTCTGCACCTGATCTACTCGCGCTTCTGGACGATGTTCATGCGCGACCTGGGACTGTGCCGCAACGACGAGCCCGCCACCCGCCTGTTCACCCAGGGCATGGTGATCAAGGACGGCGCCAAGATGTCGAAGTCGCTGGGCAACGTCGTCTCTCCCGACGACATGGTGGCGCGCTACGGCGCCGATGCCACGCGCCTCTACACGCTGTTCGCCGCGCCTCCGGACCGCGATCTCGACTGGCAGGACGCCGGCGTCGAGGGCGTGAGCCGCTTCCTCAGCCGCACCTACCGCTTCGTCAACAAGTACACCGCCACCGTGCGCGCAGCCAAACCGGCCACGGGCGGCGAGCTCACACCCGCAGCCCGCACTCTGCAACGCAAGCTCCACCAGACCATCAAGCGCGTCAGCGACGACTTCCAGGCACGCTGGCACTTCAATACCTCGATCGCCGCAATCATGGAGCTGATGAACCAGCTCTACGGCGTGCAGGCCGAGATCGAGGCGGGCAACGTGCCCTCGTGGCTGCTGGCGGAGACCCTGCGCAACCTCATCCTGATGCTTGCTCCCTTTGCTCCATACCTGGCGCACGAGCTGTGGGAAGTGCTCGGGCAAGACACCTCGAAACTGCTGCGGCACCCCTGGCCGAAGTACGACCCTGTCCTGGCCAAGGAAGATGAAATCGACATGGCCGTGCAGATCAATGGCAAGCTGCGCGGACGGCTGCTGGTGGCCGCCGATGCCGGTGAAGACGTGATCCGCCGGGCCGCCTTGGCCGATGAAAAAATCATCGCCGCCGTCGGCCCCAAACAGGTGGCGAAGGTCATTGTCGTGCCGGGCAGACTGGTGAACATCGTGGTGCGATAGAAAATGTAGCGCTGGTCCCGCAGAGCGGGACCGGCTGTCCCGGGGGGCGTCCACGCCCGCCGCATCTGCTACGACGGGTGGCCCGCTCCAGCCTCTTTTGCTTGAGCAGAGCAGTTCTCGGAATGAGCGTCAACCCCGGCCTGCACCGGACGAAGTGGAATCCGAAGCCCCGGAATCTTTCTCTCGTGTCCTGGCGTAGGCAACCAGGAGTAGGACCGCTCCTAGGGCGGCGGAAGAGACGGCAGATAGCATAACGTGGGCAACTCCGAATCTGGCAATCGGAGCCGGTTTGAAGAAAACAGCCGCGCATACGGCCCAGGAAGCCAGCGTCAGCAGGCCGTTGTAATGGCAGAGGACTGCGATATCACGGCCCAGATACACGCCGGCAAGCAACCAGACGATAACCAGGGGCCGCAGCAGGTGATGCGGCCAGCACAACATGAACCCCGTCAGCAAGAAGGCGAGAATCAGGGGCCCGTGTACCGCCGCGCCCGGCATGCGATAGGCCGAGAAGCCCTGCCTGGAAGGAAACGGCGAACGGAAGTATGAGAGCAGGGACAATGCGCCTCCGCCGCGAATAATCTACAGTCTACTGCACCAGTTACTCCACGGAATAGATCGCGTACTGGTGAGTCTGGGAAATTTTGCGCAAAAAGCCGGCCCGCTCTAAGACGTGCTCCTCGAAGGGCGCGTTGTAGATGAGATAGACCGGGCGGGGGTGACAGACGGCCGATTGGCCCAGGTTTTCGATGACCGTGGCCAGCACGTAGTCCGGAAAGGGATTGAACAGGTAGACGATCAGCGGCTCGGGTGGAAAGAGGAATTCGCGGGCGTCCAGGCAGAGAGCCTGCGCGTTGATGTGCGGTGCACGCTCGCGCAGTTTCTGCAGGTTCTCTTCGGCGATGGCGTGCAGCTCCGGCTGAATCTCCACGCCGATGATGCGGCGAAAAAGATAATCGGCCGCCATCAGCAGCGCCCTTCCCTTTCCTGAACCAAGATCCACAAAGGTATATTGCGTAAAGTCTAGGCGCGGCAGGCGCTGCATGATTTCGCCGAACTCTTCCGGAACGGTGGGCTGGTAGAGCCGCTCGGTGAAGATCTCGCGCAGGCGGATGCGCCAGCTCAGGCGCGCCCAGGTGGTGTCCACGCCGTAATCGCAGTCGTAATCGATGTCGCCGAAGCGGGCGCGCCGGCGCTCGGGTGTGCTGTCGCACAGCACCTCCCAGACCTGCTTTCCCAGATACCCCAAAGACTTGAGCAGGCCGCGCGAGCGCACCGAATCCCGCGCCCAACGCAGGAAGAGCGACCCGCTGCCGGCATTGCGCACCGCTTCTGTCATGTCTTTAATGATTATGCACGAGCCAGCGGCCCGAGGGATAAGGTAGGCGCAGCCGCCTCCCGGCTAGGCGGGCGCGCGAAGTACGCCCATCTGGCATAATTCTGTACCCAGCGAAAAACCCCATCCCAGGCGCAAAACCGGCGCCTAGGATGGGGCACCCACTTCCGAGTCTGATGCACTGCATCGTACGCGTGCCGGGCGACTCGCTGTTTGCCCTGGGAGCGCTGGAGCCGGGCTGGTTTGTTCTCGGATTGGTGACCGGGTATTCCTACGACAGGCACGGGACGGCGCACGAAGGGAGCCTGCAGCAGAAGCAGTGCAGCAGCTAACTGCTTGAGCAGGTTCCCTTTACTCATTTCGTTGCATCTGAGTCTCTGTTAACGTTAAACTGACGGAGCACTACTCGGTTAACCCCAGCCTTCTCGGCAGTGGTCGTACTTCGCCCGAGTAATTCAAGCAGGAGGCCAGCTTTGTCCCGTAATCGTTTGTTGTTCACTTCTGAGTCGGTAACCGAGGGTCATCCGGACAAGATCGCCGATCAGATCTCCGACGCCATTCTCGACGCCTGCATCGAGCAGGACCCCTACAGCCGGGTGGCCTGCGAGACGCTGACAGCCACCGGGCTGGTGGTGATTGCCGGCGAAATTACCACCAAGGCTTATGTCGATTTCCAGACGCTGGTGCGCGGCGTGGTCAGCTCGATCGGCTACGACAACGCGCTCTATGGTTTCGATTCCAACACCTGCGCGGTGATCTCGACCATCAACAAGCAGTCGGGCGACATTGCCATGGGGGTTGACACCGGCGGCGCCGGCGACCAGGGCATGATGTTCGGCTACGCCACCAACGAGACTCCGGAGTACATGCCGGCGCCGATCTCGCTGGCCCATAAGCTGGTGCAGCGCCTGTCGCAGGTGCGCAAGACCGGCTTGCTCTCCTACCTGCGTCCCGATGGCAAGTCCCAGGTGACGGTCGAGTACAACGAGGCCGGCAAGCCGGTGCGGGTGGATACCGTCGTCGTCTCGGTGCAGCATGCCGAGACGGTCAGCAACGAAGAGCTGCGGGCCGACATTCTAAAACACGTGATCCAGGCGACCATCCCGGCCACTTTGCTGGATGCCGACACCAAGTATCACATCAATCCCACCGGGCGCTTCGTCATCGGCGGTCCCATGGGCGACACCGGCTTGACCGGGCGCAAGATCATTGTCGACACTTACGGCGGCA
>JBEKQR010000005.1:0-30093 GCA_049519515.1 Candidatus Korobacteraceae bacterium | reverse complement strand
CATGACCAGCGATTGCGATTCGGCAGGGGCCGACAATAGAATCGGTGGCGGAGCGTTATCCTGGCGAAGAGAAGGGCCTGAAGCAGAATCTGCCGGGAATCGGGAGAGGACACGAATGCTGGTTGCTGAGTTGAGGCAGTTGATGGACGAGATCCGAAGAGAAGGAATTGAAGAAATCAATTTCGTTGATCTCAGGGATATGCAGGAGGGCAATGAGGATTTTCTGCTGGTCGATGTGCGGGAGCCCGAGGAACTTAGCAAGGGGACCATTCCCGGCTCGGTGGCCCTTCCCAGGGGCATGCTGGAATTGGACATCGACCGGTTCACAACCGACAAGGACAAGCAGATCGTGCTTTATTGCGCCAACGGCGGGCGCTCACTGCTGGCGGCTTACATGCTGCACAGGATGGGTTTCCGCAACGTGGTGTCTCTCGCCGGCGGCTACAAGCAGTGGAGCGAGTCGCAAGCGAAAGTGCAGTAGCGAAAAAACGGCATAGATAGCGAAAGGAACTAGCGATGGCGAATTCAGTGAAGGCGACCTGGCTCGGTCATTCGACGTTCACCTTTGAAACCCCGGAGGGAAAGACGCTGCTGATCGACCCCTGGGTGAAAAACAATCCCATGTGTCCACCCAACCTCAAAAAGCTGGCGAAGGTGGACCTGGTGCTTTGCACTCATGGGCACTTCGACCACATCGGGGACGCGGTTGAAATCTGCAAAGAGCACAACCCGATGGTGGTGGGCATCTTCGAACTTTGCGCCTGGCTGAACAAGAAAGGCGCCAAGCAGATCAGCCCGATGAACAAAGGCGGATCGCAAACGGTGGAGAACGTGCGCGTCACCATGGTTGACGCCGTCCACTCCAGCGGCATACAGGACGGCGACTCCATCATCTACGGCGGCGAGCCTTGCGGCTTCGTGATGGAGTTCTCCAACGGGCAGAAGATTTACCACGCCGGCGATACGGCGGTCTTCGGCGACATGGCGCTGATACGCGAGCTCTATGCGCCGCAGATCGTGATGCTGCCCATCGGCGACCATTTCACCATGGGCCCGCGCGAGGCCGAGGTTGCCTGCCGCCTGCTGCGTCCAAAGATTCTGATTCCCATGCACTGCGGCACCTTCCCGGTGTTGACAGGCAAGCCGAGCGATCTGGCCAAGGCCGCTCGCGAACAGGGTTTTGAGATTCTCGAGTTCAAGCCGGGAGAACGCAAGGAACTGCCGTCCACCTCATAACGAGCATCTATGTAGCAGGCTGTGAGGAAGGGCGTGCATGGGCGAGATTACCCACGAGAAGATCGAGCAGTATTTTTATGGGCTGCTGCCGGAGCGCGACGAGGTGCTGCGCGAAATGGAGGAGCAGGCCAAACAGCGCCGCATTCCGATAATCGGCCCGGCCGTTGGGCGCCTGTTCTTCCAATTGGCGCGCATCACCGGCGCCAGGACGGTCTTCGAGATGGGCTCGGCCATCGGCTACTCGACCATCTGGTGGGCGCGGGGAGTGGGCGAGAACGGGCGGGTTATTTATACGGATAGCGATCCGGCCAATGCCGCCGAGGCGCGCGCCTACCTGCGCCGCGCCGGGGTGCTCGCACGGGTGGAGATGCGCGTTGGCAATGCACTGGAGTTGCTGGCGGAAGAGAGCGGACTGTTCGACGTTGTATTCAACGACGTGGACAAGCAGGATTACCCGCGGGTGCTGCCGCTGGCGCGAACGCGGGTGCGCCAGCACGGATTGTTCATCACCGACAACACCCTATGGCACGGGCGGGTGATAGAAAATCCGCCGCAGAGCGAGGCTACCCGCGCGGTGCTGGAGTTCAATCGTGCGCTCTATGCCTCGCCTGACTTCTATACCACGCTGCTGCCGCTGCGCGATGGAGTCTCGGTGGCGCTGAGGTTGTAGGGACTGGAGCAGATCCCTTGCGGCCTCCACCCCATCACGCGCAAAGGCGCGCGTGCTGGGGACCCCAGTCCCCCTACTTTTTTTCGCGCATTTCGGCGGCTCGGCGTGCCAGAACTCGTGCATGTTCTGGAATCTCTGGAGCAGTCAGCACATAATCTGTCAGGTCCATACATGCAGAGGCGTCGATGATCAACGCGATCTGCAGTGCCTTGGTGACGACCTTGGCTCGGTCTGGACGATTCGCCTTGATCAGATTGCGCAGTCCCTCGATGCAGGCCGGATCCAATGAAAACATGATCTCATCGAGAGCAGGGTCCAGAACCGCGGGAGCAAGCGAAGGCAGGGCTTCTGCGTAGGCGCGAATACGTCCAGGCAGGTGGCTCTTCTGCAGGGTTTGAAAAGCCGCTTGCTGAACGCGCTCATCAGAATGTCTTAAAAGCGGCGCGAGATGCGCCACCAGGTCGGGGTCTCCCATTGCACCGAGCAGTTGGCAAGAGTTGCGTACGAAAAACCAATTCTCATCCTGCAGGCGTCTGATTGCGAGGTGTATGCCACTGTGGCGAAATTGGCCAGCCAACTTCAAGAGACGAAGGCGGCTTGCTGACTCGGACTCCCCCTCGAGGCGTTCGAACACTCGCTCCATCGCCGCCGGAAAGTGGCGAAAAAACGCAATGGCTTTCTGCGATTTGTCCGATTCTTCGCGCTCGGTTATACAGAGTTCAATAATCTCGTCAATTGCGCCGGAAGAGAGCAGGTTTTGAAGCACGTGACAACAGCACTCACGGTGCGCCTCTGGACGGTCGCGGATAATGTCGTTTAACTGGGAGGCGATCTGCTGCAACGTTTCGAAGTCGTCAGACTGGCGGGCGTGGGCTGCGAGCGCGGCGAGGCAGTTGCTGAAGGAGCGATGATTTCCGGGAGAAGAAGAGGCGGTCTGCTGCAAGGCCGCGCTTAGCAGCTTCGATGTTGCCTGCAGGAGTTGCTTGCGCAGATCAACAGGGCTCGCCCGGATTAGCTCGGGTATCCAGCTGAGCAGGCCGGGTTGATCACGGTTGTTTATCAAAACCCGGCAACAATGCATTACGAGCTCAGCCGTATCCGCTGACTTACCTTCGGAAATCAGCCCTTTAAGCGTCCGCATCGTCCGCTGGAGGTCGCGAAGGGATAACTGCCGCAGGGCCATCAAACGCGATTTCTGTTTCCAAAGCGGTAACGCTGAGAATGCCAATTCCTCCATAATAGGCACTCGTAGCCGCGAGGGAAGCCCTTGCTCCTGAATGAGCTCAGTCACACGCCGCAGAATCCGCTCAGCCATTTCAGTTGCCTGCTTGGCCCGTGCCAATACAAGCGATGCCTCCTCTTGTGCTGTTGCAAGTTCGGTCTCCGAAGATGCCGACCCTAGCCGGGAGGCAAGCCACCGCGCAGAAAGCACTTCCCACAATTCAGAAGCAAATTCTGACGAAGTCGCCTTCTGCGACACGCCAGGGATCGCGAGGAAAGGCGCAGGACCTACGCTTTCGACTAGCGATGCCAGGCTGGGAAGAACCTGTTCCGGATGAACGCTGGGGTTTGCAGCAGAGGCCTCAATAACCCCCTGGACTATCTCAATAATGTCCTGCGAACCTGTGTTGCCGGTACCGCCAATGGCAGCGGCCTTCAGTAGAAGTTCTATGCTGACCATTCCGGAACTGCCCGCATCGCCTGTCGCTCCACTGCTCCTCAAGAATGATTCGCCGTCGACATCCAGCATTAGATCACCCTTGTCATCCTCTTTTTTCTTCTTGGGTGATGAAATGATCTTTGCATGGGAAACAGGTCTGGTTTCGAGATACGCCCCAAGGCCGCCGGACTGGGCTATGGTTTTGGGCGAGACCGCGACAAGCTTTAGGACGTTCTCAAAATCGGAAAAGGTGAGTCCGGGATAGAAGGAAATCGCGGCTACGTTGCGCCTGGTAAATTCAGCTTCGAGTGAAGCAAGCGACCCGTCAGACGTGAGCAGATTGTTGAGCAGGGCGCGGCCACCGACAAAACCGAAAGTAAACGGACGGCCTTCCTTCAACAGGAACTCCAGTTTTGTAAACGCTTGCTGTAAGTTCTGCTGAACCGCTGGGTGCTCAATCGGGTAAACCCCGGCGCTTTTAAAGACGATATGCAGGCTACGTCCGAAGCTTAAGCCGGAAGTCTTTATCTCGTCGCTTGCTGCCACGATCAGTGCTCGTTGCTATTTTGACACACTCACACCTTATTGTTAGAGCAGTTCGACAACGGGCGTAGCTACTTCGTTATGGTTCCAAAGGACCAGTTACGAAACAGGTTCCAGAGCAAATTATGTTTTGGTATAGCCGTATTTAAGGGCTCAAATCTTGTTCGACGAACAGCCGCAGGAGGGCTCAGCTTTCTCCAGCGCCGGCGGCATTTTCGTCTTCGCGCTGTCCGGGGTCCCCAGCAGACGCCGCGTTTGCGTCTGCCGGGGCAGACTGTGGACGCAGTAACGGGAACAGGATGACGTCGCGGATCGACTTCGAGCCGCTCAAAAGCATGGTGAGGCGGTCGATGCCGATGCCCTCGCCCCCGGCGGGCGGCATGCCGTAGGAGAGTGCGCGGATGTAGTCCTCGTCCATCTGGTGCGCCTCTTCGTCGCCCCGTTCGCGCTGTCCGAGTTGCTGCTGGAAGCGGCGGCGCTGCTCTTCGGGATCGTTGAGCTCGCTGAAGGCATTGCCGATCTCCATCCCCGCCACGTATATCTCGAATCGCTCAACCCAGTCGGGCTCGTCGCGCTTGTTTTTGGCGAGCGGCGAAACCGCCACCGGGAAGTCATAGAGGATGGTGGGCTGCCAGAGGTGGTGCTCGGCGAACTGTTCAAAGAGAGTGGCGACCAGTTGCCCGGCAGGCGCATCCTTGCGCGCCAGGGCCTGGACTTCGCCCATGCCGGCGCGCAGCCGGAGCAGCTTCCGCATCGCTTCCTCTTCCGGGCCGCTCTCCACCGCTCTGTTGATGGCCTCGGCGGCCCTGCGGATAAGCGCATGCACGGCGGCAGCGGAGGCGAAATCCGCCATGGTGGGCGGATCGCCGGCAAAATCCGGCCAGTACTCGATGAGCGCCTGGCGCATGCTGAGCCGCTGGAAGCTGCCAAAATCGATCTGCCGCCCCTCGAACTCGCACACGGCCGAGCCGTTGACATCCATTGCCACCTGCCGCAGCAGGTCTTCGCTCAAATCCATCAGCTCGCGGTAGTCGGCGTAGGCCTGGTAGAACTCGAGCATGGTGAACTCGGGGTTGTGATGGGTAGAGATGCCTTCGTTGCGGAAGTTGCGGTTGATCTCGTAAACGCGCTCCAGCCCGCCCACGATCAGCCGCTTGAGATAAAGCTCGGGCGCGATGCGCAGGTAAAGGTCCAGGTCGAGCGTGTTGTGATGGGTGCGGAAGGGACGGGCCGCCGCGCCTCCCGCGATGGGGTGCATCATCGGCGTCTCCACCTCGATGAAGCCGCGGGAATCGAAATACCGGCGCAGCGACTGGATGATGGCGGCGCGCTTGACAAAGACTTCGCGCACCTCGGGATTGACCGTCAGGTCCAGGTAGCGCTGGCGGTAGCGCAGCTCCACGTCCTGCAAGCCGTGCCACTTCTCGGGAAGCGGCAGCAGACCCTTGGAGAGAAACGTGATCTCATCGACGTGGACCGTCAGTTCGTTGGTCTTGGTGCGGAACAGGTAGCCGCTGGCGCCGATGTGGTCGCCGATGTCGAGCAGCTTGAACAGCTCGAACCCTTTTTCGCCGACTACGTCTTTCTTGATGTAGAGCTGCAGCCGCTCGCCCTGCTGCTGTAGATGGACAAAGGCCGCCTTGCCCATGGTGCGGATGGCGACCAGGCGGCCGGCCACGCGCACATCCACCCGGTTGACCGCCAGCGCGTCGCCGGCTACCTGTGAGTAGGCGGAGAGGATCTGCGGGACGGTATGGGTGGTGCGATAGCTGTACGGATAAGCCTGCTGCCCAAGTGCCTCGATTTGCGCGAGTTTTTCTCTTCTGAGCTGGTAAATCTTGTCGTTAAGTGCCAATGTCTGCTTTCCTTTGTTGGCCTGGGTAGCGGCGAACACCGATTTGCGTTCGCCGGGGTGTTTTTACCGTAGTGGCTGCAGCCTTCACTGGGGCGCAAGGCACGTCTCAGGGCGCAAATTACGCCAAAATGTGACGTGGCTCACAGGCACGCGCGACAGCTTCATTTACAGTCGAAATAATCTCCGGCAGCCGGGCACTTTCGAGATTATAGAAGCCCTGCTTCACCTGTGCCAGCTTTGGCGCTTACCTCTGTTCTAACAGGGGCAACGGCGCTGGACCAGCGTGAAGCCAGCAGTCTGATCCGCCGAGAGGCTCTGTTGAGGCAAGCCGCGTAGCCCGGCTGGGGTGCGCTGCTTGGAGCAAATGGCTCTCTTGGCCTGCGGCTGCGGAGACCGGTGAGGAAACATGCCCCAGAATTACGTGCCGATTTTCATCTTCCTGATCATATCGTTTCTGGTTGGCGCGGGAACGATCACCGTGGCGGCGCTCATCCGGCCCAAGAACCCGCAGAAGGCGAAGCTGATGCCCTACGAATGCGGCATCGATCCGGTCGACAATGCCCGCCAGCGCTATACGATTCGCTTTTACATCATCGCCATCCTGTTCGTCATCTTCGACGTGGAAACGGTCTTCCTGTTCCCCTGGGCGGCCGAGTACAAGCTGCTGGGCCTCTTCGGCTTCGTGGAAATGCTGGTGTTCCTGGGCATCCTGATCGTCGGCTTTGTCTGGATCTGGAAAAAAGGCGCCCTTGACTGGATTTGAGCCCGAAAGCCGACGAGCGAAGGAACAAACGTCACCGAAGCGAGGGATGATTTATTGTGATATATATCACACCTGCTTGTGATAGCAATCAGCCGTGGCGATGCCCCCAGATTGCTATAACTGAAGCTATAGACGGACCAATCGGACCCGTAAGGGACTTTACTCATGCCCGATGAACCTAAGGCAATAGGGTCTTCGAACCCGGCGGAGAAGCCCGCCGAAGCCAAAGAAGAGAAAAAAGCGGCAGCCCCGGACGCCGAGGCCAAGCCAGCGGCAGAGACACCCGCTGCGGCGCCGAGCCCGAGTTCCCCCGCCCCAGCAACGGCAAAAGCCGCTGTTGCTGGGGCACCCACACCAGCCGCCCCCGCAGCTTCTCCAGCAGCGAAGGCTGCCGCGCCAGTGCCTGCGGCGACCTCCGCAGCCAAGCCGGCGGCTCCAGCGGCTGCGGCTAAACCGGCTGCTCCTGCTCCCGGTGCCGCCGCTGCAAAGCCTCCGGCCGCGCCGCCCAGGCCGCCCGTGCCCAAGCCAGACCCGTGGGAGTCTCCACTGATCGAGAAGCTGCGCAAGAGCTACGGCTCGGGACTGCGCGAGGCCTCCACCTACATGAAGCAGAACTACATGGTGGTGGACAAGTCGGTGGCCGCCGAAGTGTTGAGCATCCTGCGCGACCAGGAGCAGTTCGACTACCTGGTTGACGTCACCGCCGTGCATTATCCCAAGCGCGAGGAGCAGTTCGACATCGTCTGGATTCTTTATTCCTTCGCGCGCAACCAGCGCATTCGCGTCAAGACCACGGTCAAGGAAGGCGAAGCGGCGCCCAGCGCGGTTCCGCTGTGGCCCACCGCCAACTGGCTGGAGCGCGAGGTGTTCGACATGTTCGGCATTCACTTCACGGGCCACCCCGATCTCCGCCGCATCCTGATGCCGGAGGACTGGAAGGGACACCCCCTGCGCAAGGATTACGGCCTCACCCAGCAGGACCAGCAGTGGGTCAAGGCCAACCTTGGCATTGAGAGCGGCCAATGAGCGAGTCGAAGTTCTACGAAAGCACGGAAACCGAGTGGCAGGAAACCGGGCGCACGTTCCTGGATTCCAGCGAGATGATCCTCAACATGGGCCCGCAGCACCCGTCAACCCACGGGGTGCTGCGCGTAATTTTGAAGCTCGATGGCGAGAAGGTGCTGGGCACCGAATGCGTCATCGGCTACCTGCACCGCGGCGTCGAGAAGATCGCCGAGAACCGCACTTACGTCCAGTTCAATCCCTATGTTGACCGCATGGACTACGTGGCCGCGGTTTCCAACGGCCTGGGCTACTGCGAAGCCGTTGAAAAGCTGATCGGTGTGGAAGCCCCCGAGCGCGCCCGCTACATTCGCGTGATCCTGACCGAGCTGAACCGGCTGGCCAGCCACCAGGTATGGCTGGGCACGCATGCGCTGGACATCGGCGCGCTGACGCCGCTGTTCTACTGCTTCCGCGACCGCGAAGAGATACTGAAGATTTTCGAGAAATATTGCGGCGCCCGGCTCACCACCCACGCCTTCCGCATCGGCGGCTGCCAGTGGGACACCTACGACGGCTTCGAGCGCGACGTGCTCGCCTACTGCGACTTCGTGCTGCCCAAGATCGACGAATACGAAGCACTGCTCACCACCAACCGCATCTGGGTGGAGCGCACCAAGGGCGTGGGCGTGCTGACCGGCGCGGAGTGCATCGCGCTGGGGGCGACCGGTCCGGTGCTGCGCGGCAGCGGCGTCAGGTGGGACCTGCGCAAGGCGCAGCCCTATGCCGCTTACGACAAATTCGAATTCGACATTCCCATCGGCAAGAACGGCGACACCTACGACCGGTACCTGGTGCGAATCGAGGAGATGCGGCAGTCGGTGCGCATTCTGCGCCAGGCCGCCGCGAATCTGCCCGCCGGTCCGATCATCGCCAAGGTTCCCAAGGTGCTGCGGCCGCCGGTAGGCGAGGTCTACCACTCGATCGAAGCGCCCAAGGGCGAGCTTGGATATTTCATCGTGAGCGACGGCTCGACCCAGCCCTACCGCGTGCGCGTCCGCCCGCCGTCATTCGTGAACCTGCAAGCCCTGGACAAGATGGTGCGCGGCTGGCTGGTGGCCGACGTGGTGGCCGTGATCGGGACCCTCGATATCGTCCTGGGAGAGGTTGACCGCTAAATGGACCTTCTCACCAAATACCTGAGCTCGAACGTGACCCCCGGCGAAGCCGGCGACATGCTGTGGGCGACCATTTACGTGCTGCTGGTGGTGGCCGCGGTTTCGCTCGCCGTGCTTTCCATGAACTGGCTGGAGCGCAAGATTCTGGCGCACATCCAGATCCGCTACGGCCCCATGCGCGTGGGCCCGCACGGACTGCTGCAGCCGATAGCCGACGCCATCAAGCTGCTCATCAAGGAAGACATCATGCCGGCGGGCGCCGACAAGCTGGTCTTCTGGCTGGCGCCGGTGGCGGTGGTGATGACCGCCTTTACCACGTTTCTGGTGGTGCCCTTCGGGCGCACGCACTCGGTCACCGACATGAACATCGGAATCCTGTTCATGCTGGGCGTGTCGTCGCTGAGCGTGCTCTGCATCATCATGGGCGGCTGGGCTTCGAATTCGCACTATCCGCTGATGGGCGCGCTGCGCTCCAGCGCACAGATGGTCTCCTACGAAGTGGCCATGGGCATGGCCATCGTCTCCGCCATCCTGATGACCAGCCTGAAGACGGGCATCGGCACCCTGAGCATGATCGGCATCGTCGAGGCGCAGCAGGCGCAAGGCCGCTGGTTCATTTTTGAGATGTTCCCGCTGGGCTTCGTGGCGTTCGCGATCTTTGCCGTCGCCATGATCGCCGAGACGAATCGCGCGCCCTTCGATCTGCCGGAAGCGGAATCGGAGCTGGTGGCCGGCTTCCACACCGAGTACAGCGGATTCCGCTGGTCGCTATTCTTCCTGGCCGAGTACGCTGGCATGCTCGCCGTCAGCTCGATTGCGGTCACGCTCTGGCTGGGCGGCTGGCTGCGGCCTTTCCCCAACGCGCTTTCCGGACGCGCCGTTGATCTGGCGTTTTCCTTCCTGCCGGCGCTGACCGTCTTCGTTCTGGCGGGGGTGTGCCTGATAGGCGCGCTCCGCATGCCGAAGCAGCCGCTGCTCAAGATCCAGACGATCGGGCTGGCCGGCTTCGGAATGGCGCTGGGAGCCGTCGGGCTGGCGCTGCTGGTTCCAGCGGTCCGCGAGCGCGTGCAGGACATGTATTGGTTTGCCGTCAAGGTGGCAGGGTTCATGTACCTGTACATCTGGTATCGCGGCACCTTCCCGCGTTACCGCTTCGACCAGTTGATGAAAATCGGTTGGAAGGTTCTGTTGCCGCTGTCGCTTGCCGTGCTCATCCTGACCGCGCTGGTGGGGATTCGGCAGGAGCTGGCGACGGCCCTGATGGGGGTGTTGCGGTGAGTCTGGCTCCTTTGCTGCGCAAGATCTTCCTTGTCGATCTGATCAAGGGCCTCAAGGTGACGCTGAAATACCAGGCGCCCAAGGAGATCGTAACCGAGCAGTATCCGCTGGAACGGCCCGCCATAGCTGAACGCTACCGCGGGCAGCCGCGCATGAACGTCAACCCGGAAACCGGCGAGCCGCTGTGCATCGCCTGCGGGCTGTGCGCCCTGGCCTGCCCGGAAAAGCTGATCGTGGTGGGCAGCGAGCGCAATCCCGAGACAAAGAAGAAAGAGCTGACCGAGTTCAGCTATGACATCAGCCGCTGCATGTTCTGCGGCCTGTGCGAAGAGGCCTGCCCGAGCGACGCGCTGGAGTTGAGCCAGGACTTCGAAATGGCCGTCTACAGCCGCGAGGAGCTGCTGCTCCGGCGCGAACGGCTGGAAGAAGGCCCGGAACCGACGGAGTACAAGCGATGACTCCCGTAGCCACACCGTTTTTCTTCTACTTCCTTTCGGCGATAGCGATCATCTGCGCCATTCTGGTGATCACCCGCCGCAACCCGGTGCACTCAGCGCTGCTGCTGATCATCACCCTGCTGGCGCTGGCCGGCCTCTACCTGATGCTCTATGCGCCCTTCGTAGCCGGCGTCCAGATACTGGTCTACGCCGGCGGCATCATGGTGCTTTTCCTGTTCGTGATCATGCTGGTCAACATCGAGCGCGCGCAACTGGAAGAGCGCTTTAACAAGCAATGGCTGGTGGGATCGCTGGTGACGGTCGCGCTCGGCGGGCTGTTCCTGTTCATTTACATCAAGGGCAGCTCGGTCTTCCCGACGAGCATCCACCTGTTCCCCGAGGCAAAAAATACCCAGCAGGTCGGCCTGATGCTCTACCGCGATTACCTGCTGCCGTTTGAAATCGCCTCGCTGCTGTTGCTGGTGGCGATGGTCGGCGCCGTCGTCATGGCGAAGAAGAGGATATAAGCGATGGCCGAAATCAGCACACTGCATTACCTGGTGGTTGCCGCGGCGCTGTTCATTATCGGCACCATCGGCGTGCTCACCCGCAGAAACGTGGTGATCATCCTGATGTCGATCGAGTTGATTCTGAACGCCGTCAACCTGAACCTGGTCGCCTTTTCGCGCTTGTACGACCTGCACGGGCAGGTGTTTTCGATCTTCGTCATAGCCGATGCCGCCGCCGAAGCGGCCGTGGGCCTCGGAATACTGATCGCCTTCTTCCGCAACAAGGAGACGGTGAACATGGACGAGGTCGACCTGCTGAAGTGGTGAGATTTTCCGCCGGAATTTGGCGGGCATTTTTTTGAGGGGGCTTCGGCCCTGGGAACCGGTTCGGTGAAGTGAACAGAACCGGGGATGAGAACTAAACAATGTTCTTCCTGGAACAAATCTGGATTATTCCTCTGTTGCCGGCCTTCGGCGCGGCCATGATGTTCTTCTTTGGCCGGCCGCTGAGCGGCATCAAGCCGCCGGTACGGACCGGCGGCGGGCACGGCTCGCATGACGACGACGCGCATGGCACGCACGATGCCGGGGCTCACGACTCGCCTGCCGCGCACGATGCGCCTGCCGCGTCCATGGCCCACGGCGTGCACGAGATACACACGTGGGTGAACGTCATCTGCGTCGGCGCGGTGGTCGTCGCCTTCCTGTTTGCCGTCGGTGCGGTGCTGCAATTGACGCACAGCGGACTGGAACAGTACGAGAAGGTCGTCTACACCTGGCTGGGAGACGATTCCGGCAAGCTGGTCTTCACCACTTTGGGCGGAAAGGCCGTCGAGTTCAAAGCGGAGACGGGCTTCCTGCTTGATCCGCTGTCGAGCATCTGGCTGCTGTTCGTTACCGGCGTGGGCATGCTGATCCACATTTATTCGGTCGGCTACATGGCGCACGACGGCGGCTATTACCGCTTCTTCGGCTACCTGAACCTGTTCATGTTTTCCATGCTGACGCTGGTCCTGGCGAACAACTACATCCTGATGTTCGTCGGCTGGGAGGGCGTCGGCCTGTGTTCCTACCTGCTGATCGGCTTCTACTTCCTGAAACACTCGGCCTCGACCGCAGCCAACAAGGCATTCATCGTCAACCGCGTTGGCGACGCCGGCGTCATTCTGGGCACGTTCACCATCATGTGGATCTTCGGCACGGCGAAGTTCACGACGGTGACCGAGATGGCCCGCTCGCAGGCGGCACAGATTACGGCTGACCCGATGCTGAGCGGACTGATGACGGCGGCCTGCTTGCTTCTATTCCTGGGCGCTTGCGGCAAGTCGGCGCAGCTTCCGCTCTACGTCTGGCTGCCGGACGCGATGGAAGGCCCGACCCCGGTCTCAGCCCTGATCCACGCGGCGACCATGGTCACGGCGGGCGTTTACATGGTGGCGCGCTCGAACGCGCTGTTCGTCCTCGCCCCTGAAGCGATGAAGGTAGTGGCCATCGTGGGCGCGCTGACCGCGATTTTTGCCGCTTCCATCGGCTTGGTGCAGAACGACATCAAGCGCGTGCTGGCCTACTCCACGGTTTCGCAGTTGGGATACATGTTTCTGGCGCTAGGCGTCGGGGCGTTTGCGTCTGGCGTATTCCACGTTTTTACGCACGCCTTCTTCAAAGCGCTGCTGTTCCTTGGCTCCGGCTCGGTGATTCACGCCATGAGCGGCGAGCAGGACATGCGCCGCATGGGCGCCCTGGCCAGGAAGATTCCGATCACCTACAAGACGATGCTGATCGGCACCATCGCCATTGCCGGATTCCCGCCCTTCGCGGGCTTCTTTTCGAAAGACGAAATTCTGTGGCAGACATGGTCGAGCAACGGCGGCGGGTTCCGGCCGCTGTGGGTCATCGGCTATATCACGGCGATAATGACGGCCTTCTACATGTTCCGGCTGATCTGGCTGACCTTCTTCAGCCAGCCGCGCATGGATCATGAGACCGAGCACCACGTCCACGAATCGCCTAAGACCATGACCGTGCCACTGATGATCCTGGCTGCCGGCTCGATTCTGGCCGGGTTCCTCGGCGTGCCGCACGCCCTGGGCGGCTCAAACCGCTTCGAAAAGTTCCTTGAGCCAGTGTTTGCCAATCACGCCGTCGTCGAACACACGGCATCGGCTGAAGCCGCGCCAGTGGCCGTTCCCGAACACTCAGTCGCTCCTGCCGGGCACGGCGCGGCCGCCGTTGCTCCTGCCGGACACGGCTCCGGGCAGCATGAAACGCCGGCCACCGAACCCGCCAAGCCGCTGGCTGCCAGCGCGCATGCGGCGGAGAAGCACGAGGAGCACGGGAGCATCACGGCCGAGTACCTGCTGATGGGGCTTTCGGTGCTGGCGGCGTGTGCCGGCCTGTGGGGCGCGCGCAAGGCTTATGGAAGGGCAGGCGAGGGCCTCAAGCCCGCCCGTGCGGGCGATCCGATGCCCGCGGTGCGCGAGCCGATCAACGCCCTCTCGCCGCCGTTCTATCGCACGCTGCTCAACAAGTACTACGTCGATGAACTCTACGACTACCTGTTCACCGGGCGCAGGACGCTGGGGCCGGTGCGGCTGGGAATGCAGGGCCTGGGTAACGCGCTATGGAAGTTCGACGCCAATGTCGTGGACGGCGGCGTGAACGGCGCCGGCTGGCTGACGCGCTTCACGGCCACGCTCTCCGATTGGTGGGACAAGTGGATCATCGACGGAGTCGGCGTCAATGGGCCCGCTATCGTTACGCGCGCGCTGTCGTACCCGGTGCGGCTGCTGGAGTGGGGCCTGGTGCAGTGGTACGCGCTGGTCATGGTGATCGGCGTCGCCGGATTTATCTGGTATTACGTGGTTCGCTGAGATGGTTTCTTGAAAGGGCGTGGCTTTGCGGGGTCCCCAGCAAGTCCGCATTTGACTTGCTGGGGTGCCTTTAGCCACGCCGTCCGGAAGCGAAAATATGCGGGCTTTAGCCCCTGAGGGAAATTAGAACGTGTTTCGAGAATTCAATTTTGAGCGGATACCGACGGTTCCCTCGGGGGCTAAAATCCCACTTTCCAGGGGCTGTAGCGGCCCGGCTGAAGCCGGGCCCTTTCAAAGCACAATTGGGGAACAAGTCTTAGAGTTCCCACAGATTGGGTTATTGAGACTCGCTCTAGGTCGTTCAGCTAGGAATTAGAAGAAACTGAGAACTTTAATGTACAACCACATTCTCTCGATCATCCTGTTTACGCCTCTGGCCGGGGCCATTGTTCTGCTGTTCGTCCCCAAGGAGAACAAGAACGCAATTCGCTGGCTGGCGAACATCTTCGCCATGGCGGGCTTCGCCGTGTCATTGCCGCTGGTGCCCTGGTTCTGGGCGGTCAAGGACGTGCCGGGCTTCAAGTTCATGGAAGGCGCGCCCAGCAACTGGATTCCGACCATCGGCGCCGGTTATTACATGGGCATCGACGGCATTTCCTTCCTGCTGATCATGCTGACCACGCTGCTGGGGGCCATCTCTATCCTGTCCTCATGGGAAGCGATCCAGGTGCGGGTAAAGGAATACTACGTCTGGTTCCTGGTGCTGCAGACGGGCATGCTCGGCGTCTTCATGGCGCTGGACTTCTTCCTGTTCTTCGTCTTCTGGGAAGCGATGCTGGTGCCGATGTATCTGCTGATCGGCATCTGGGGCGGCCCGCGCAAGCTTTACGCGGCCATCAAGTTCTTCCTTTACACCCTGGCCGGATCGGTGCTGATGCTGCTGGGCATACTGTTCCTGTACTTCTTCAATCACGGACAGACAGGTGTCTACACGTTTGACATCCTGGCGCTCTATCGCACCGCTCCGCAGATCCCGGCTGTATATGGCGACGTGGCGGGGGTTGTGCTGTTCCTAGGCTTCTTCATCGGCTTCGCCATCAAGGTGCCAATGTTCCCGTTCCATACCTGGCTGCCGGATGCGCACGTCGAGGCGCCCACGGCGGGCTCGGTGATCCTGGCCGGCGTCCTGCTGAAGATGGGAACGTACGGTTTGATCCGCTTCTCGCTGCCGTTCTTCCCCTCGGTGGTCCAGTACCCCACCTTGCGCCTATGGCTGATTGGGCTGTCGCTGATCGGCATCATCTACGGCGCGCTGGTTTCCCTGATGCAGAAGGACATGAAGAAGCTGGTGGCGTACTCGTCGGTGAGCCACCTGGGCTTCTGCACCCTCGGCATCTTCGCCCTGAACCACGCCGGACTCTCCGGCTCGGTGCTGCAGCAGATCAACCACGGCGTCTCGACCGGCGCACTGTTCTTGATCGTCGGCATCCTCTACGAGCGGCGGCACACGCGCGAGATCTCCGAGTACGGCGGCATCTCCACCGTGATGCCGGTGTACGCGACCGTCACCTTGATCATGTTCATGTCTTCCATGGGCCTGCCGCTGCTCAACGGCTTTGTCGGCGAGTTCACCATCCTGCAGGGAACGTTCATGGCGAACCGGGCCTGGGCGGCCTGGGCGGTCCCGGGCGTGGTGCTGGGCGCGGCCTACCTGCTGTGGCTGTATCAACGCGTGTTCTTCGGGCCGGTGACCAATCCCAAGAACGAAAAGCTGCTCGATCTGAGCGCGCGCGAGCTGGCGACGTTTGTTCCGCTGATTGTGGTGGCGTTCTGGATCGGACTTTATCCGAAGCCGTTCTTCCGCGTTCTCGACCAGCCGGTGACGGAGATCGTAGAGCGGATCAACAGCAATGGCTATTACAACGCGGCGGCCCCGGCGCTGACTGCTCCGGTGATTGCACCCAAGGCGGTTCCGGCTGCCGCGCCGGCGACGCCTCCAGCGGCGCCCAAGAGCGCAGCGCTGCCGGCGGCCAAGCCTGCCCGGCCCGCGACAGTGGCGCGGTTGGCGCCGGCAGGGAAGTAAAGGTTTTCCCCCGGCGATGGCGCCGGGAGCTTCATCCCAACGGACGCGAAATGGGCGTCCGCCGGGAACCCTGAAAGGGACAATAGATCGTGGCAACCTCGATCTCACAATATTTCTCCAGCAGCGACTACCTGCTGTCGCTTCCGATCGTGCTGCTCACGCTGTTCGCGCTGGGCATCCTGCTGATCGATTTGATTCTCCCGGCGGAATGGAAGCGGTTCAATGCCGTGATCGCCTTGATCGGCCTGGCTTTCTCGGCTGCCGGGGTGGGCAAGATCCAGTGGGCTTTTCATGCGCAGGGGATCGCGTTTCATCAGGGCTTCTTCGGCGGCGTGCTGATGGACCGCTTCGCCATCTACTTTTTCTACCTGTTCCTGGTGGGAGCGGCGGTGGCGGTGCTGATGTCGGTGCGCTACCTGGAAGTGGAGCGCGAAGAGCACGGCGAATTTTATGCTTTGATCCTGTTCTCCGTCGCCGGCATGATGTGCATGGCCTGCGGCTTCGACCTGGTGTTGCTGTTCGTGGGGCTGGAGCTGATGGCGCTTTCGACCTACGTGCTGGTCGGCTTTCTGCGGCGCGACAAGCGCTCCAATGAGGCAGCGCTGAAATACATGCTGCTGGGCGCGTTTTCCTCCGGCATCTTCGCCTACGGACTTTCGCTGCTGTACGGGCTCTCGGGCTCGACCAACCTGGCGGAGATCGGGGTGGCGTTGCAGCATCGCATGGCCGCCAATCCGCGCGATCCGGTGATCGTTCTGGCGCTGATCACCACCGCTACCGGGCTGCTGTTCAAAATCGCCGCCGTTCCATTCCATCAGTGGGCGCCGGACGCTTACGAAGGCGCGCCCACCAGCATCACCGGCTTCATGTCGGTGGCCGTAAAGGCCGCCGCCTGGGCAATGCTGCTGCGCATCTTCCTGTTCGCGCTATATCCGCTGCGGACGATGTACGTTCCGCTGCTGGTGTTCGTCTCGGTTGCCACCATGACCGGCGGCAACCTGGCCGCCATCACCCAGACCAACCTGAAGCGGCTGCTGGCCTATTCCTCCATCGCCCACGTCGGCTACATGCTGCTCGGCCTGGTGGCCAGCGACGGGCAGACGCACCAGACGGGCATTCAGGGAATTCTGGTGTACCTGCTGGTTTATACCTTCATGAACCTGGGCGCGTTCGCGGTGATCACCTCGCTGCGCCGGCGCAATATTATCGGCGACGACATCGACGACATCGCCGGGCTCTTCACCAAGGCCCCCACGGAAGCCGTGCTGATGCTGACCTTCCTGCTCTCGCTGGCCGGCATTCCGCCTTTCGCCGGCTTCCTGGGGAAGTACTTCATCTTTCTCAGCCTGGTGCAGACGGGCCACTACACGCTAGCCGTCATAGCGGTGCTCTACGCCGTGGTCGGCCTCTATTACTACATGAAGATCGCCAACGCCATGTTTATGCGACCGGCGGTGGATGCCGAACCGGTGCATGTCGGCCCGGGCATGCGCCTGGCGCTGGCCATCACCGGACTGGCGACAATTGGTATCGGAATCTTCCCCAACATGTTCATCCAGGCGGTGAACTGGTCGCTGACCAGCCCGCTGACTGCGATGGCGCAGCTCGTTAAGTAAGCCCGCAAGTGTTTTACCCTCTCGCCGGAACCGGTTGTTGGTTCCGGCTTTTTTGTCGGGAAATTTCAGACTTTTTGATTGCGGTATTAAGATGGTAGCGAGAGTTTCCAGTTTCGAGTTTCAAGTTTCAAGTAGTTGGTACTGACTGGAAACTTGAAACTGGAAACTCGAAACTTTTATGGATGATAACTCCAAGCCGGCGCCTCCCGAAACGGCCGATAGCGGGAAGAAGAAGCCCAATCCCATGGTCACCCTGGCCCGCTACTCGGAGATAGGCTTCATTATCCCGGCAGCGCTGGTCGTCGGATACCTGATGGGCCTGGGGCTTGACCACTGGCTGCATCAGCACTGGATTTACATCGCCGGAATAATCTTCGGCGCCATCGTCGGCTTCGTAAAAATGATCCGCATGGCGCTGTCCTCCTCGAACGAGCGGGAATGAAAAAGACGAGCCATGCTACGGTCAGACCACTATATGCTGGCTCTAAGGGGCGTATCCCATTGCGAGGCCGAGGCGGATAAATTTCGTAACAGGGCACGACTTTAGTCGTGCCGAGAATTTTCAAAAATAATTGGGCTTTAGCCCCTGTAGCCGGCATGGAACCCTCAGGGGCTAAAGCCCGAAATTTGGTGGTTTTTTTCGGCACGACTAAAGTCGTGCCCTGTTACAACCCACTGTCCCCGAAGTGTAAACACCAACTCTGGAATACGCCAGCTTTGGCCTCTTCTGATGAACGAGAGTGACAGCAACCAGAACGGGGAACCCGCCGAACGCAATGAGGCGCCCCCACCCGTAGCCGACGCTCATCCTCTCTCCGAGGCGTTCTACGAGCGCGCCATCTGGCGCATGCAGCGCGCCATGGTGGCAGTGGGACTGGGCGTCATAGCCTTCGCGGGGTTGCGCTTCGGCGCGGCGGCGGCCGTGGGCGCTGCTCTAGGAGCCGCTCTCTCTTGGCACAATTTCCGCTGGCTGGCCAAGGTGGTAAATGCCCTGGGAGAGCGCATCACCACCGGGCAAAGCCGCGAGCGCGGCGGCCTGATCGTCCTGCGCTTTACCCTCCGCATCCTTTTGATGGGCGTGGGCGCCTATGCTATATTCAAGTATTCTCGGGGTGGGCTTTACGGTTATGTAGCGGGCCTGTGCGTCCCCGTACCAGCCCTGTTTTTCGAGGCCGCTTACGAGCTTTTTGCCGCCTATCGGCGCGGGATCTAGCCGCCTAAGCAAAACGCAGGGGTTCAGCCAACAACTACGATGCTTCCATTTACCGAGCTTTTGAACCGTCTGTTCGCCGCTCCCGTCAATGCCTTGTTGCAGGCGCTGGGCATCCATGTCCACCATCCGCAGAGGCCGATCCCGGATTACGTTGCCATGCAGGTCCTGGTGTTCCTGCTGCTGCTGCTGGCGTTCGTAATGGTGCGGGCGCGGCTTTCCGTGGAGAAGCCGGGAGCGTTGCAGCACCTGATGGAGGGCTTCGTCGGATTCATTGAAGACTCCTGTCACGAGATCATCGGACACGACTACCGGCGCTATGTCCCCTACATCTGCGCGCTGGGAATGTTCATCCTCTGCTGCAATGTGCTGGGGCTGATACCGTTCTTCGAGACTCCTACCGGAAACCCGTCGGTGCCGCTTGGCTGCGCGGTAGTGACCTGGATCTACTATCATTCGGCCGGCATCCGCACCAACGGCTTCTCCTATATCAAGCACTTCATGGGACCGGTGGGGTGGCTGGCGCCGCTGATGTTCGTCATAGAGATATGCAGCCACCTGGCGCGCATCCTCTCGCTCACCGTCCGTTTGTTCGCCAATATGTTCGCCGGAGACATGGTGACGCTGGTGTTCTTCTCCATGATCCCCATCGGATTGCCTGTTGCTTTCATGGCGCTGCACCTGCTGGTGGCCTTCGTCCAGGCCTACATTTTCATACTGCTGGCGATGGTCTACCTCGGAGAGGCGGTAGCGCACGAGCATTGAGCTGCGAGATTACTTTTGGGATGTTGTATTTGCCAGGTTTCAAGGTTTCAAAGTTTCAGGCCCCGAAATTGGTATTGAGACCTTGAAACTCTGAAACCTTCAAACTGTGAAACATTGATTTTTCCGCGAGCGTGAGGGCGTCGCATTACACGGGCGTCAACCACCCACTGGCGGACACTCGAGCCCTGCGGGGCTTTTCAGGAGCAATACAATGCGTAAACTGATGTTCATTCTGCTGGCGATCGTCGCCCTCTCGATGACGGTGACGCCCGCCTTCGCGCAGACACCGGGAGGCCAGTCTGCCCCCCTCAACGTAATTCCGCTTGCCGCCGGCTTCGGCATGGCGATTGCCGCCGGACTTGCCGCCCTCGGCCAGGGCAGGGTAGGCTCGGCAGCCTGCGAAGGCATGGCCCGCAACCCCTCCGCCCGTCCCGGAATTCAGGTGGCCATGATTCTGAGCCTGGCGTTTATCGAATCGCTGGTGCTGTTTACCTTCGTCATGATCTTCCTCAAGGCGGCCTAGCCCGAGGATGGGGCAACACGCTTTTCCGGCCTCCTGGTTGCAACGGGAGGCCTTTTCGTTTTCACACTATTTCACTGTACATACGTGACGGAAAAAGTTTCAAGTTTCAAGTTTCGAGACTTGCAGCCGGAAACTTGAAACTCGAAACTTGAAACTTTCTGCGAGTCCGGCGCTACGTTTTTGCTTACCGCACCAGCTCTCGCGCCGATGCCAGGGTGAAGTTGAGGACGCGTCCGGGGAGCACTCCGAGGTAGATGGTGGCGACCAGGCTCAGCACCATGGCCAAGCCTGTGGCGAAGGGAATTGGCGGGATGGGCGCTTCGTCGCGCGGCTCGCGCATGTACATAATGACGATCAGCCGCAGGTAGTAGTAAGCGCCGACGGCGCTGTTGAGCACGCCGATGATCGTCAGCCCTACCAGGCTCGATTGCAGGGCGGCGGTAAAGACGTAGAACTTGGCCAGGAAACCGCCGGTGATGGGAATTCCGATCAGCGAAAGCAGGAAGATGCTCAGTGCGGCAGCCAGAGCCGGGGCGCGGCGGCCGAGCCCGGCGTAGTCGTCCATGGTGACGTACTTCTCGCCGGCGCCGGCGAAGTGGCTCACCACGGCGAAGGCGCCGACGTTCATGGCGGCATAGGCGGCGGTGTAGAACATGGCGGCCGAAATTCCCGCGCTCGTGTCGCGGATGGCGGCGAAGGCGACCATAAGATACCCGGCGTGGGCGATGGAAGAATAGGCCAGCAGCCGCTTGACGTTGCTCTGCACCAGCGCTCCCAGGTTGCCGAGGGTCATGGAGAGCGCGGCCGAGACCCAGATCATCCAGAACCATCCCGGCTGCGAGGCGTTCCAGAATCCATTGCCTCCCGCGGTCCCGTAGAGCACGCGCAGCAGGACGGCGAAGGCTGCCGCCTTGGGCGCCGTCGACATCAGCCCGACCACCGGCGCCGGCGCGCCTTCGTAGACATCGGGCGTCCACACCTGGAAGGGCGCCGCCGCTACCTTGAAGCCGAGCCCCACGAACATGAGCGCCATCGCCAGGTAAGCCAGCGGAGGAGCTCCGTTGCGCAGGGCGAGGGCGATGTCATCCACGTTGGTCGAGCCGGTAGCTCCGAACATGAGCGCCACACCGTAGAGGAAAAAGGCGGTGGCGAAGGAACCCAGCAGAAAATACTTGAGCGATGCCTCGGCGCTGCTGGCCGCGCGGCGGCGGAAGCCCGCCAGAATGTAGGTGGCGATGGAGGAGATTTCCAGGGAGATGAAGATCAGCACCAGCTCGACCGCCGAAGACATCAGGCACATGCCGACCGCGCCCAGCAGGATGAGCCCGTAATACTCGCCCAGCCGTATCTTCTGCATCTCCAGGTATTCGAAGGAGCTGAGCGTGGCCACCAGCGCCACCAGCACTACCACCGCATGAAAGAAGACGCTGAAGCCGTCCACCCGCACCATGTTGAAGAACGCCATCCCCGGAAACGCCGACTGGTAAAAGACGGCCAGCAGCGCGCACGCCGACCCGATGGCCGCCAGGACGCCGAGCGGCTTGCGGCTGTTGTACTCGGGCAACAGGGGGTCTATGACCATGATCGCCATGCCGAAAACGGAGAGCACGATCTCGGGAAGGATGCGAATGTAGTCGACGCCGGGTATCATCGGCCGTTCACCTCTGCCCCGCCAGACGCAACGACAGTCCCGCTCGGCGGGACCGGGGGCCCCTGGCTTGCTTTCTCAATGGCATTGGCGGTGAGGGGCTGGGCCCCGGCAGCCACGGACGGCGCCGGAGCAGCCACCGTTCTCGCCTGCGTCGGGGTCCCCGGCAAGCGCCGTGGTTGCGCTTGCTGGGATGACTCTACCTGTTGCAAAACGCGCGCCACCGAGTGGTCGATGCGGTTCATCCACATAGAAGGCGCAACGCCCATGACCAGAGCGGCCAGCGCCAGCGGCCACAGGCACCAGCGCTCGCGGCGGTTCAGGTCGGGAAGCGCGGTGTTGGCCGGATTGCTCACCGCGCCGTAGAACAGGCGCTGATAGAGCCACAGCAGGTAGCAGGCGCTCCAGATGACGCCGCTGGCCGCCAGCACTCCCCACCACGCCTTGGCCTGGAACGATCCGCTAAGGATCAGGTATTCGCCGATGAAGCCGTTGAGCAGCGGCAGGCCGATCGAGGAGAGCGTGATGATCAGAAAGTAGGTGGCATAGACGGGCATCGGCGTCGCCAGCCCGCCGTATTGCGCGATCTCGTAGGTGTGCCGCCGCTCGTAAATTATGCCGCAGAGAATGAACAGCGCGCCGGTCGAGACGCCGTGATTCAGCATCTGGTAAACCGCGCCGTCCATGCCGGCCATGGTAAAGCTGAAGATGCCGAGCACGACGAACCCGAGGTGGCTCACCGAGGAATAGGCGACCATCTTTTTCAGGTTCGGCTGCACCATGGCGACCAGTGCGCCATAAATGATGCCGATGATCGCCAGCACGGCGATCCAGCCGGCGTTGCGGCGCGCCTCCTCCGGGAAGAGGCCGACGCTGAAGCGCAACAGACCGTAGGTGCCCATCTTTAGCAGAACGGCCGCCAGCAGCACCGAACCGGCTGTCGGCGCTTCCACGTGCGCGTCGGGCAGCCAGGTGTGCAAGGGGAACAACGGCACCTTGACGGCGAATGCGATAAAGAATCCGAGGAAGAGCCACAACGACGCGCTCTCGATTCCGGGCACGCGGCCGGCATGCAACAGCGCCTGCAGGGTTACGAAGTCGAAGGTACCTGTCTTGGCGTACAGCCAGATGATGGCCGCCAGCATGAACACCGAGGCGATCATCGTATACAGGAAGAATTTGACCGCGGCATAAACCCGGCGCTCGTGGCCGTACATGCCGATCAGCAGCGCCATGGGGATCAGCGTGGCTTCCCAGAAGAAATAGAAGAGGAAAAGATCCAGCGCCACGAAGACGCCGATCATGGCCGTTTCCAGCACCAGCATCAGGATGAAGAACTCCTTGACGCGGTCCCGCACCGAGCGCCAGGAGATCAGCACGCACAACGGGACCAGCAGCGTAGTCAGCAGCACCAGCCAGAGCGAGATGCCGTCGATGCCGACGTGGTAGTGAATGTTGGGCGTGGAAATCCAGGCGTCATTGACTTCGTAGGCCAGGGAAAGATTGGACGAGAGCCCCGCTGCCGGCTGCGCCGGTTTTGCCTGCGCGCTGAAATACCACGGCAGGTGCAGCGAGAGCAGGAAGGTAACGATGGCCACCAGCATGGCGAAGGCGCGGATGTCGCGGTCGCGTCGCGGAAACACCGCCAGCAGCAGCGCGCCGGCCGTCGGCGTGAAGACGACCAGCGTGAGAATGTACGGGTTGACACTGGCGGCGATCATCGCGTTCCCATCCAGACCATGTAAAGCACGACCAGGGCGGCCCCGGCGGCTACCCAGCCGGCGTAAGAGCGAATGTTGCCGGACTGCTGGCGGCGCAGCGAGTCGCCAACCTCGCGCATGCCGCGCGCGCCGCTATCCACGCTGCCGTCGATCAGCGTGGCATCCACGCCGCGCCATAGCACCCGGGTTGAGAGATCAATAAGCGGCTTGATTATGGCGGCGCCGTAAATTTCGTCCACGTAATACTTGTTGAGCACCGCCGTGTAGAGGCCGTTTAGCCCAGCGGCGATCTTGTCGGGCAGGTCGCGCCGCCGGATGTAGAAGAGCCACGCCAAGCCGAGCCCGGCAAAGGCAACGAGCACGGAAACTCCGGTGAGCGCCAGCTCCAGCGAACTTTCTCCCGCAGGCGTCAATCCGGGAGCTTCATGCGCCGCGCTGAAGGATTCCGCCGGAACCGGCGTCGATGAGGATAAGAAGTGTTCGATGTGGTTGCCGCCGTGCAGCGCCTCTGGTACGCCGACGTATCCGCCAATCACCGCCAGCACGGCCAGGATCAGCAGCGGCACCACCATCACCCATGGGCTTTCATGCGGAGTGCCATGCCCGTGCTCGCCGTGAGCGGTGACAGCAGGCGTGTGAGCCTTCGTGTCTTCGCCTCCCATGGGCACGGCGTGCGTTTGTCCGGCGTGCCCGGTCGATCCCGGAACTCCCTGCGGCTGGGCCTGGTGCGGCGTTTGCTGCTCGCCGAGCGGGCCGCGGTACTCGTTGAAGAACGTCATGAACAGCAGGCGGAACATGTAAAAGCTGGTCATGAATGCGGTGATGACGCCGGCCAGCCATAGCGCCCAGTGTCCATAGGGACTGGAAAATGACTGCCAGAGGATTTCATCCTTGGAAAAGAAACCCGAGAAGCCGGGGATGCCGGCGATGGCGCAGGTGGCGATCAGCATCGTCCAGAAGGTGTAAGGAGTGTATTTCCGCAGGCCGCCCATGCGGCGCATGTCTTGCTCGCCGCCGATGGCGTGGATGACCGAGCCGGCCCCCAGGAACAGCAGCGCCTTGAAAAAGGCGTGGGTCATCAGGTGGAATATGCCCGCCGAATAGGCTGCAACTCCGCACGCCAGGAACATGTAACCGAGCTGCGAAATGGTGGAGTAGGCGAGCACGCGCTTGATGTCGGTCTGGGCGATGCCGATAGTGGCCGCGAAAAACGCCGTCAGGCAGCCGATCACGGCCACCACGGCGAGCGCCATCGGCGAGCGGCTGAAGATGGCGTTCGAGCGCGCAACCATGTAAACGCCCGCCGTAACCATGGTGGCGGCATGGATCAGGGCCGAGACCGGCGTTGGGCCCTCCATCGCGTCCGGCAGCCAGACATAAAGCGGAAGCTGCGCCGACTTGCCGGTCGCTCCGACCAGCATCAGCAGCGCGATGGCGGTCAGCAGCCCGGCGCCGGCCTCTATGCTGGGCGAGAGCTGCGCTACCTTCTCAAACACCTCCGTGTACTGCAGGGTCCCGAAGTGCTTTACCAGCAGAAACAGCGCGATCAGGAATCCGAAGTCGCCTACGCGGTTGGTGATGAACGCCTTTTTCCCCGCATTCGCCGCCGAATCGCGCTGGAAGAAAAATCCGATCAGCAGGTAGGACGCAAGCCCCACGCCCTCCCAGCCGACGAACATCAACAGGTAGTTATCGGCCAGCACCAGCGTCAGCATGAAGAACATGAACAGGTTCAGGTAGCTGAAGAAGCGGTAATAACCGCCCTCATGCGCCATGTAGCCGACCGAATAGATGTGGATCAGGAAGCCGACGCCGGTGACGACCAGCATCATGACCATCGAGAGATGGTCGAGGTAGAGTCCGTACTCGACGGTGAAGTCGCCGCTGCGCAGCCAGGTGCCGTAGCGCTCGATGTGGGGCAACTGCGCGGCGGACATGCCGAGCAGCCGCACCACCGCGTAAAGCGCCCAGGCAAACGAAGCCGCTGTCGAGGCCAGCGCCACGGCGGTGACCAGCGGCTTGGGAAAGCGCCGCCCGAAGAGGCCGTTGATGGCGCCTCCGGCGGCGGGCAGCAGCGGAATCAACCAGAGATTCAGACTCATAGCTTCAGTAAATTCACGCGGTCCACGTTAAGCGTTTCCCGTGTGCGGAAGACGGCGATGATGATGGCCAGTCCGACAGCGGCCTCGGCCGCCGCCACCACCATGACAAAAAAGACGAACACCTGGCCGCTCAGGGCCATCCACTCGGTGGCGAAGGCCACGAAGGTCAGGTTTACGGCGTTCAGCATCAGCTCAATCGACATGAAGATGGTGATCACGTTGCGCTTGATGAGAAAGCCGGCAACTCCGCAGGCGAACAGGATCGCCGCCAGCACCAGGTAGTAGGAAATCGGCACCATCAGTCGTTCCCCCGGCGCGCCAGCACCACCGCGCCCATGATCGCGATCAGGATAAGCAACGACGTCACCTCGAAGGGCAAAAGGAAATCCCTGAAGATCAGCCGTCCCAGTCCCTGGGCGGTGCCGTGAAGCTGGCCAATACTCACTGAAGCCAGCCGCGGATTATGTTCCACCAGCACCCACACAGCCGCGCCCATGACCAGAATCAGCCCGGGGACGCCGAACATCACTGCTACCCGGCTGCCCTTGGATCGTTCTTCGATGCCGGCATTGAGCAGCATGATGACGAACACGAAAAGCACCATGACCGCCCCGGCGTAGATGATCACCTGAATGGCGGCCACGAACTCGGCGCCCAGCAGAAGATAGATCAAGGCGAGCGAGCCCATCACCACCACCAGCGAGAGCGCGCTGTTGATGGGATGGCGCTGCGCCAGCAGGTTTATGGCCCCGCCAACGCATAACGCCGCGAAGATCAGAAATAGAACAAGGTGCAGCATGGGACTCAAGACCGCAAAGCAACCACCAGGCCGGTGACGAGTATGTTAGAAATCGCCAGCGGCAGCAAAAACTTCCAGCCGAACCCCATCAACTGGTCGTAGCGGAAGCGCGGCAGCGTGCCGCGTATCCAGATGTACAGAAAAATAAAAGCGAAGACCCGCACGAGAAACCAGAAAACCGGCAACAGCGACTGCGCCAGAGGCGGGCCGAATACCGGGCCGCTCCAGCCTCCCAGGAATAGCACCGAAGCCAGACAGGCGACGGTCACCATATTGGCATACTCGGCCATGAAGAACATGGCGAACTTCATCGAGCTGTACTCGGTGTGGTAGCCGGCCACCAGCTCGGTCTCCGCCTCCGGCAGGTCAAACGGGATGCGGTTGGTTTCGGCGAAGGCGGCCATCAGGTAAACGAAAAACGCCACGATCTGCCAGCCGCCGTTGAAAATGTTCCAGTTCCACGGGCTGCCGAGCTGCCGCTCGACGATGGTCCGCAGGCTGAACGAGCCGGAGACGATCAGCACGCCCACCAGCGAAAGCCCGAGTGCCACCTCGTAGCTGATCATCTGCGCGCTGGCACGCAGCGAGCCCAGCAGCGAATACTTGCTGTTCGACGACCAGCCCGCCAGGGCGACGCCGTACACGCCCAGGGAAGTGAGTCCGAGGATGATCAGCAGCCCGATCCCGATGTCAGCCGGCTGATTGTTCACCTCCACCCCGGTGATCTGGATTGGAGTGGTGATGCCGGCAAGCGTGATGTTAGGGCCGATGGGCACGATGGCAATCGAGGTCAGCGCCGTAACCAGCGACAACATGGGCGCCAGTATGTAGAGCGTGCGGTTGACGTAAGGAGGTGTCAGATCCTCCTTGAGGATGAACTTGAGGCCGTCCGCCAGCGGCTGCAGCAGTCCGAACGGACCGACGCGCGAAGGTCCCCAGCGGTTCTGCATGTGGCCTACCACCTTGCGCTCCAGCCAGACGGAGTAGGCCACGATGGTCAGCAGCACGCCGATGGTGATCGCGATCTTGACGACGGCTACAAGAATGAAGATAAGGACGTCCATAAGTACCGTTTCAGAGTTTCAAGGTTTCAACCTTGCCGGGATTTCGAAACCTTGCGACCTTGAAACTTTGAAACCTTTCTGTCAATCCGCGGCAGCCTTGCTATCGACCGGAGGCGTAATGCGCCCCTCGATCACCGAGTTCAGCACCTCTGAGTAACGTCCGAGCGTGCCCGAGGTAAACAGCGTGTCATTGGCGGGAACGATCCACTCCGGATGGCTCTCGATTCCCGCTGGCTGAATGTCAGTCAACTTCGTCTGCTGATCGTTGCCTGCCACCAGGTCGAGGCGCGAGATGCCGTAGCCCGACACCAGGCGCTGAATTTCATCCAGCACCGCGATCGGGTCGAAGGACGAAACCTTCGGTTCCAGCCCATGCGCCTGCAGCCAGACGGCGTGCTGGTCGGCCTCGCCCGACTGCGCCCCGCGCGTCTGCCCGAAGTCGGCGCGGGTGCCGTGGCCGAAGGGCACCAGCTTGTGAATGTCGCAGCCCATCTTCTCGGCAATGCGCACGATGATCTCAAAGTCGCTCTTCACCGAGACAAGATCGCCGGCTTTCTTGACGTACTGCAGATCGCCGCAGGTGTTGGTAAAAGTGCCGGTCTTTTCGTAGGCATTGGCCACCGGCAGGATCACGTCAGCCAGCAACGCGGTCTCGGTCATGAACATGTCCTGAACAACCAGGAAAGGCGCCTGCAAGATGAACGGATCGACGGCGTAACGCGCGACCGGGTTGGAGCCAACCACGTACATGGCGTGCAACTTGCCTGCGCGCGCCGCCTCCAGCATTTGCTGCAGGCTCAGACCGGGCTGTGGCGGAATGGGGAGACCCCACTCCCGGTGGAAGCGCGCGCCGCCGCCGGGGTCCCCGGCAGACGCGTCTTTCGTCTGCTGGGGTTGGGCGAGCGCCGCATAGCCGGGCAGCAGGTCAGGGTAGAGGCCCATGTCGGCAGCGCCATGCGAGTTGGCATAATCGCCCAGGCAGATGAAGCTTGCACCTTGCGCCGCGCCTAAACGGACCAGGGCCGCAATGTCATTGTCGCGAAGCTCGGAGCCGAAGATGATCACCAGCCGCTGCTCGCTCTTGAGCGTCTCGCGCAACTTGGCCAGCGCCTCGGGGGAAACTCCGGTGAGGGCACCTGCGGCGGAGTCGTCGCCGCCGAGGTAGCGCACAAACTGCGCCTCGGCGCCCTCGGGTATGCGGGTAAAGCTGGCCGCCTGCCGCTGCAGCTTGATTGCCTTCGAATTCACGATGTGCAGCCGGGCGCGATGCAGGCGCACATTGGTGCGTATCTGCCAGGCAAGCAGCGGGTGCTGATCGGTCGGGTTGTTGCCGATGAGCAGGATCGCCGGAGCCTCGGCGACCTCGCGCATGCTGGCCGTTCGCGCCTTGTTCTCGGCTATGGCCTTGGCAAACGCCGGGTAATCGGCGGTGCGATGATGGTCGATATTATTGGTCCCCAGCACCAGGCGGGCGAACTTCTGCAGCAGGTAGTTCTCTTCGTTGGTGGTGCGGTTGGAGCCTATCACCCCCAGCGATTGCGGCCCGTGGCGCTCGATGACCTGGCGGAAATTGGCAGCCACGGTTTCGACGGCCTCCAACCAGGAGACGCGCACAAACTGGCCGTCGCGGCGCACCATGGGCTCGGTCAGGCGCTCGGGATGGTTGGCGAAGTCGAAGGCGTAGCGCCCCTTGATGCAGAGGAAATCGCCGTTGATCCCGCTCTTGTCGCGGTTGTCGCCGCGCACGATCTCCATGCCGGTCTCACTGCGGCGGCATCCCAGGGTGGTGAGGCAGCCATCGCCGCAATGGGTGCAGACGGTGCCCACGTGGTTCATCTCCCAGGGACGCGTCTTGTAGCGGTAAGCTCCGGAGGTGAGCGCGCCGACCGGGCAGATGTCGATGCACATGCCGCACTCTTCGCACTCCAGGTGATCGCCGCGATTGGGAGCGATAATCGAAGGCTGGCCACGGTTCTGGATGCCCAGCGCCCACACATCCATGCCTTCGCCGCAGACGCGCACGCAGCGGTAGCAGAGGATGCAGCGCGGGCGGTCGAAGTAGACCACCGGCGACCACTGCTGCTCGTCGCGGTGGCTCTTGATGTCTATGAACTTCGACTCCGAGGCGCCGTACTTGAAGGTCATGTCCTGCAGCTCGCACTCGCCGCCGGCGTCGCACACCGGACAATCCAGCGGATGGTTGGCCAGCACCAGTTCCAGCATGGCCTTGCGCGCCTGCACCACCTTGTCGGTCTCGGTGCGCACCACCATGCCCTCGGTGACCACCGTGGTGCACGCAGTCTGCAGCTTGGGGAGCCTCTCGATCTCCACCAGGCACATGCGGCAGGCGCCCTGCAGCGACAAGCCCGGGTAGTAGCAGAACGAGGGGACCTCGATTCCGGAGTTCTTGCAGGCGTCGATCAGCAGCGTGCCGGCGGGCACGGCAATCGCTTTGCCATTGACGGTGATATTGACGAGTTTGGGTGCGTCAGCCATGATTCCCACAAAAGACAAAATGGAGTTAATCGAACTTCTTTAAAGTTTCAAGGTTTCAAAGTTTCATGGTTTCAATATTTCGTCGAGTTGTCTCATGGATCTCGTGCTCCTTGAAACTCTGAAAC